>JBBAFX010000018.1:0-16608 GCA_041655195.1 Trueperaceae bacterium | reverse complement strand
GTGTTGAACTCGTCTACGAAGACGGCCTACTAGTACGCGCCGTCACCCGCGGCAACGGAGAAGAAGGCGAGGTCATCACCGCCAACGTGCGCACCATCCGCGCTGTGCCCCTCAGGCTCCGCAACACCGACCGGCCCGTACCGCCCCTCGTGGCCATAAGAGGCGAGATCTTCCTGCCCATAAACTCGTTCGACGACGTCAACGCCGACCTCATCAACCAAGGCAAGCAACCGTTCGCCAACCCGCGCAACGCCGCGGCCGGTAGCGTCAGACAGCTAGACCCCGGCCTTACGGCCTCCAGGCCCCTCACCCTCTACTGCTACGACGTGCTGGCGGGCGCCGACATGGCCACCCAGACGGAGTTGCTGCAGGCCATGGCGCAGTGGGGCCTCCCCATCAACCCCGACAACGGCGTCACCGACGACGTGGAAGGCATACTCGCGTACTTCCAGAAGATGGTCGAAGGGCGCGATGAGCTCTGGTACGAGGTCGACGGCGTGGTCGTCAACCTCCAGGACCTGGCCGTAAGAACCCAGCTCGGCACAACCGCCCACCACCCCCGCTGGGCGTACGCCGTCAAGTTCCAGCCCCGCAAGGAAGTCAGCGAGGTTCTCAGCATCGTGCCCAGCGTCGGGCGCACCGGCGTGGTCACGCCCATCGCCATGCTCAGACCCGTCAACATCGGCGGCGTCACCGTCAGCCGCGCCAACCTCCACAACATCGACGACATCAGCCGCAAAGACATCCGCGAAGGCGACACCGTGAGGGTCGAACGCGCCGGCGACGTAATACCCCAAGTAGTGGAAGTCGTAGAGACCGGCGCCGAACGCGGCGAACCCTTCGCCATGCCCACCCACTGCCCTAGCTGCGGCACAGAACTCGGCCGCCGCGGCCCTTACACCGTGTGCCCCAACTCGTTCGACTGCCCCGCGCAACTGGTGGCGCGCCTCACGCACTACGGCAGCCGCGGCGGCCTCGACATCGAAGGCTTAGGCGAACGCACCGTCGTCCAACTCGTTGAACGCGAACTCGTCACCCGCTTCCACCAGCTTTACGACCTGACCCCCGAACTCATCCAGCCGCTCGAAGGCTTCGCCGAACGCTCCGCCCAGAAGCTCTGGGAGGCCATCGAGGCTTCGCGCACGCCGCCCCTCGCACGCTTCCTGTACGGGCTCGGCATCCCCGAGGTCGGCGGCTCCGTCGCCAGGCTCCTCGCCAACACGTACGGCAGCATCGAGCGCCTCCGCGCCACCACCGTGGAGGAGCTGCAGAACATCGACGGCATCGGCGCCGTCATGGCCGAACAGATCCACGGCTTCTTCAACGAGCCCCACAACACAGAAGTGCTCGACGAGCTGCTGGCGCGCGTCACGCCGCAAACGGTCGAAGTCGACGCTAGTCCCGCCGGCCAAGCGCTCGAGGGCCTGGCCTTCGTCTTCACCGGCAGCCTGGAGCGCATGACCCGCCAGGACGCCGAAGCGCTCGTCCAGAGCCTCGGCGCTAAGGCGTCCGGCTCGGTCAGCAAGAAAACGTCGCACCTGGTCGCCGGCGCGAACGCCGGCAGCAAACTCACACGCGCCGAAGAGCTCGGCGTCACCGTGCTCAGTGAGGACGAGTTCATCGCACTGCTAGCCGAAAGAGGCGTAAGCGGCGCAGCGCAGCAGGCAGCCGGCGACGCGGGCACCCAGACGGAGGCGGCGTCATGACCAACGCCGAACTTGCCCGCCACCTCGAGCTCTTCGCGGACCTGCAAGAACTCGAAGGCGAGAACCGCTTCCGCATCCGCGCGTACAGGAACGCGGCGCACAACCTCCTCGAACTGCCGGAGCAGGTCGAAGCGCTCATAGCTGCCGATGCCGACCTGGAGCAGATCCCTGGCGTCGGCAAGGAGATCGCTGAGAAGCTCCGCGTCATGGTCAGCACCGGCGAGTTCCCGCAACTCACCGAACTGAGCGAGAAGATCCCGCTAGGCGTTACGGAAGTCATGCGCGTGAAAGGCATCGGCCCCAAGATGGCGGCCGCCGCCTGGACCGAGCTCGGAGTCGACAGCGTGGACGCGCTCGAAGAAGCCGCCAAGCAAGGCCGCCTGAGCGAACTGCCAGGCTTCGGCCCGAAACGCCAAGCGTCCATCCTGAAGAGCATCGAAGCGCACCGCCGCAACGTGGAACGCCTTCGAATTGGCGAAGTCGACCCCATCATCACCCCGTACGTGGCCATGCTCCGGCAGGTGCCGGGGGCGAAGCGGGTGGAGGTGGCCGGCTCCTACCGCCGCCGCCGCGACACGGTAGGCGACATCGACCTCCTGGTCATAGCTGCCAACGAGAAGGCGGCCGCGGCCATCAGCGCAGCCTTCACCAGCTACTCCGACGTGAACGAGGTGCTCGGCAGCGGCACCACGCGTTCCAGCGTGCGCCTCAAGAACGGCCTTGAGGTTGACCTGCGCGTCATGGAAGAACGATCCTTCGGCGCCGCGCTCCTCTACTTCACCGGCTCCAAGGCTCACAACGTCGAAATGCGGCAACTCGCCCTCGACAAGGGCTGGCACCTCACCGAGTACGGGCTCTTCGAAGGCACCGGCGAGGAGGGCACCACCCCGCTCTCCAGCGGCAAGCTACTCGCCAGCAAAAGCGAAGCCGACATCTACGCCAAGCTCGGGCTCCCGTACATAGAACCCGAGATGCGTGAGGGTAGAGGCGAGATCAAAGCCGGCCTGAAAGGCGAGCTCCCCGAACTAGTAGAAGAAGCCGACATCCGCGGCGATCTTCACATGCACAGCACTTGGTCAGACGGCAGAGCCACGGTGGAGGAGATGCTACTCGCCTGCCAGGAGCGCGGCTACGAGTACATGGCCCTCACTGATCACTCCAAGGCGCTGGCCATGACGGGCGGACTCGACGAAGAGAAGCTCGCGCGGCAATGGGAAGAACTCGACGCGGTCGTGGCGGCGTACCCCGACATAACGCTCCTGCGGGGCCTCGAGGTAGACATCCTCAAAGACGGCACGCTCGACCTCTCCGACGAATGGCTCGAGAAGCTCGACATCGTGCTCGTCAGCGTGCACTCCCACTTCTCGCTCAGCGCCGAAGAGCAAACGGCCCGCATCGTTAAGGCGGTATCTCACCCGCAGGTCAACATCCTCTGCCACCCCACCGGCCGGGTGCTAGGCGCCCGCGACGGTTACGCCGTCAACCTGTCCGAAGTGTTCGAAGCGTGCCAGCAGAACCAGGTGGCCGTGGAACTCAACGCCTCCTACCAGCGCCTCGACCTCTCCGACGTCAACGTCATAGCCGCCCGCAAGCGCGGCCTGATGATCAGCATCGGCACCGACGCCCACCACGTCAAGGAACTGAGCGGCATGACCCTCGGCGTTCAGCAAGCCCGCAGGGCTTGGCTCACCAAGGAACAGGTCCTCAACGCCCTACCGGTCACCGAACTGAGAGCGTTCCTCGCAAAACGCTGAAGCTACGACCTCTACCCACGAACGTCCCGCTAGCAGCGGCATGAACGGCCAACGCTAACGAATTAGGGAGACTGGTCTGTATGGCGGCGCCCGCTCAGTTTCTCGAGCTCCGCAGGCGCGTTGATCAGCAGTTTCAACCGGCCGGTGGTCACCCACCCGCGCTTACGCCACGTGGCCAACACCCGGTTCACCGTCTCGAGAGTGGTGCCCGCCAACGCCGCTAAGTCCTCCTGGCTCAGTGGCGCGCCTAACGTGCGGCCCTCGTCAGAATCCACCCCGAAGCGAGCGCTAAGCGTCAGCAGGGTAGAGGCCAGCCGCGCTTCCACCGGTGCGGCCGCCTCGTGCAACCGCTCGTGAGCGCTCCGCAACCGACCGCTTACATCCTCAAGCACCGCCACGGCCACGCTCGGGAAACGCGTCACCAACGCGCCGAACGCCTCCGTGGTGGTGACCAGCACGCAGCCACCCGTGATGGCCTCAGCGCGCTGTTCGTTAGCGGCCTGACCCAACAGCGGCAGGGCTCCGAAGTAATCGCCGGGACCGAGAACGTCCAACATCAGTTCACTGCCATCCGGACCGCCCTTCACGAGCTTCACCCGCCCGCTCACGATCACGTAAAGCGTCTCCGCCGGGTCTCCCGCGGCCACCAGCGTGTCGGTCGCCAACATGTGGCGGGCCGCGAAGGCCGCGTGCACCTCTTCAAGCTCCGCCGGGCTAAGAGCCTGGAAGTAAGGCACGAGCGTAAGGACGTGACGTCTCAGCTCGGGGCTGCACTGCTGAGGCGTAAGGTCGTCCGGTGGCCATTGCCCTGCGGGGAAAAGTGAGAGGTTTTTGTGAGAGCCTTCATCCATGCTCCTTACGCTACTACTGAGCCGCAAATCGCGTTTGTCGCGAGGTATCGTGTCCGCACCGCGCCGGAACGGGCATCCGAGGGCCCTTTCTTGCCAGACTGACTCTCGAGTCAAGAAATCCTTAGGAGGTAGAGAATGAAGGGACTATTCAAGATCCTCGCTCCAGCGGTGCTGTGCCTGATAATCGCCATACCCCTCGTGTCGGCGCAGGGCAGCCCCATAGGCGAGGTCGACACTTCCGCCGGCGAAGCCACCTACAACTCGGTGTGCTTGGCCTGCCACATGATGACCGGCGAGGGCACCCCCTACGCCTTCCCGCCCCTGAACAACCACTTCCCGGCCCTGGTAGCCGCAGAAGGTGGCCGTGAGTACGTCATCGACGTCGTGCTCTTCGGCCTCATGGGCGCCATCGAGATCGACGGCATCCCCTACAACAGCGTCATGACCCCGCACGTAGGCATGTTCGACGACCAGCAGGTCGCCGACGTCCTCAACTACGTCGCGACGGCCTGGGATAACGCCGCCCAGCTCCCCGAAGGCTTCCTGGCCTTCACCGCCGACGAAGTCGCTGCCCTGCGCGGCGGCATGTGGAGCTCCTCCGAGGTCTACGAACGCCGTCAGGCGCTCGGACTCGAGTAAGCCCAGCCGAACGCACGCACCTAACAGACCATGGCCACAAGGCCAAGGGACCAGCGGGGCCGCACCCATCACGGGACGTGGCCCCGCCTTTCGTTACCCTTTGCCCTTGAGCTTCACCCTCTCCGTCCACCTCGACCCGCAAACTACGCACAAATACTGCGCACGCGCCTTCCGCAATTGCGCGCGCAATAACGGCATGGCGGCCAGTTACAGGCGCGGCGCGTCGGCCGGTATGTGGCTTGGCACCCGCAGCGAGTACCGTTCCCGTGCGGTCACACGGAAGTACGGCAGCTCGACCTTGCGACCGTAGACGTTCGCGGCTAGCCACTCGAGTTCGGCCGCATGCTGTTCCTCCGGGATCTGCGTCCACCACACGCGCGCCTCAGGATTCCAGCGATAACGCCGCTCCCTCAGCGCGTCCTTGCTGTCGAACGGCGAGTTCTCGGCCCACAGCTTCACGCTGTTCTGCAGCGCGTTCTCGCGTAACAACGCCATGGCGGTGCGGCCCGTGCCGTTCTCAGCGCTGGCGAGTATGCGCACGCCCGCCTGGCTGTCGATAAGAGCCCGGTGGCCCTCGAAGAAGAAACCGTGCCGGTAGGCGAGGTAATCCATGCTGGCGCTCGAGAAGCCCAGGTCCCGCCAGCCGATATCGGCGATGGTGCACGCCCACGGCAGCGCAGCGAATTGAGGCAGCCGCTTCTCCACGAACGGGCGATCGAACGCAGCGTTATGGGCCACGACCAGGCGCGCGTCCTCCAGGAACTCAGAGACTTCAACTTCGGAGATCTGCTGCCCGGCCAGGTCGGCGTCCGTCAGGCCCGTGAGGTTTACTATCTCCTGGGGGAGAGGACGGCCGGGGTCCTCCAGTTGACTGTTCGTGCGCAGCACCCGGTAGACGTTCCCCTCCAGGTCGTACTCGAACGCCACCATGGCTAGCTCGATGACCTTGTCCCGCCCCACTTCCAGCCCGGTGGTTTCGGTGTCAAGGTATACAGCCACGTGCTTAGGGCGCTCGTTGGCGGGGGTGAACTCGGGCACCTCCCGCAGCCGGCGCAGTACGCGGTAGTCGCCGGTGGCCTCGAGCTGGCGTTTCAGGTCCTCCGGGTCGGGGGTGCTTGCGGGCGCGCCGGCGGGCGCCGCCGCCGAATCATCGATCATCCCTAACTCTACACGCGCTCGCGCGCCGTGGCCGCCCGGGCTCGGCGCGGGAGCAGGCTGGCCCGGCCCGAGCCTAGTCGGTCATCGCTGCCGTCCAGGCGCGAACTAGTCGCCAGCTGCGGCCCAGGAGGTCCCGACCATTAATGCCGGCGCGGACGGGCCTGCGGTAAGCTCGAACGCGCGGCGGATCCTTGCCTAGCGGCCCGGATCGGCGCCCCCGACGCCATGATCAGAACTCTCTCCTCGCTACTTACTGTCTGCCTGCTACTGCTCGTTCCGGTCGGCCTCGCTCGCGATAGCATCGAGGTCAGTCCCTTCGCTAACGTCTTCACTGACCTGCTGGAAGCCTTCCACGCGGAAGGTACCCCTTGCGAGGGAGCTACCACGGGCATGGCCGAGGTGTGCTTCCGCTCCCAGGCCGTAAGCGCCAGTTATCTAGCTGAGCGCCTTACGGAGATCGTGGCTGGCTACGACGCCGTGGGCCTGAAGAGCGGTGGTTGGCGTTCCGCCAACGGCGTGTGGACGGTCTCGCTCCTCCTGCCGAACAGCAGCTACGGCCACCTCGAGATCTACCTGGCCGAAGCCCCCGACAACCACGTCAAGGGCGTCATCCGGCTGGTTGACCCCCGCTAGGCTCAAGCCGCCTTAGACACCTCGGGCTCCTCAACCGGCGCCGGTGCCGGCGCAGCCACGTCCGGTATGCGCCGGAAGAGGCGCCAGCAGACCCACAGCGACACCACCGCCAACGCTGCCGCCATGAAGAACGGCGCCCCAGGCAGAACGACAGGCGTGGTCGGTCCCGTGAAGTGCGCGAACAGCATGGTGGAAGCGAGCGGCGCCACCACCCCGGTGAGGCTCATGAGGCTGGCGAGCGCACCCTGCACCTCGCCCTGCTCGTCGGAGCGCACTGCGCGCGAGATGAGCGCCTGCGCCGCTGGCCCCGCCAGGCCACCCAACCCGCCGATAGCCATGACCGCGTACATCATCCAGCCGGCGGTGGTGAAGCCGTACAGCGCGAACGCCATGGTGGAGGTCGTTAAGCCGATGAGGATGGCCTTGCGTTCGCCCACCCTGGGCACCACGAGCCGCACCAGCCACCCCTGCACGAGCGCCGAAAGGATGCCCGTGAACGTGAGCGAGAGACCGTTATCGAACGGTGTCCAGTTGAACCGGTAGGTGGTGTACAGCACCCACACCGAGTGAACGGAGTTCTGGGCCAGACCCACGCACACGTACACGAACGCCAGGCCGCCCACGAGGGCGCTCTTCCGCAGGGCTGCCAGCGACCCGAGCGGGTTGGCGCGGCGCCACGAGTAGGGCCGGCGGTGCTCGGGTTTGAGCGACTCAGGCAGCACGAACGCGCCGTAAAGCCAGTTGAGGAGCGCCATGAACGCCGCCGCGTAGAACGGCGCCCGCAGGTCTATGCCCGCCAGCAGGCCGCCCAGCGCCGGCCCGAGGATGAAGCCCACGCCGAAGGCCGCCCCCATGAGGCCGAAGTTCTTGGCCCGCTCATGGGGAGCACTGACGTCGGCTATGTAAGCGTTGGCTGCGGTGATGTTGGCCCCGGTGATGCCGGAGATGATCCGGCCAATGAAGAGGATCGTCAAGTTGGGCGCCACCGCCATGACCAGGTAATCGAGGCCCGCGCCCAGCAAGGAGATGAGCAGCACGGGTCGCCGCCCGAAGCGGTCCGAGAGGCCGCCCAACACGGGCGCGAACAGGAACTGCATGGCCGCGTAGACGGCTATGAACCAACCGTAGTACGCCGAGCCACGGCTGAGGTCACCGCCGGCCAGCTCCGTGACCAGTTCCGGCAAGACAGGGATGAGCAACCCGATGCCGAGAACATCGATGATCACCGTCACTAGGATGAAGGGCAACGCCGCGTTACGTCGGGCCACCGTGGGTCTCCTCACGCTGCCGACGCTCGAGCAGGGCGCGGTTGGTCGCAAGGACCGGGCCGCGCAACTGCGCATAGGCAGAAGAGGATTCTACAGGTTAGGGAGCGGCGCGCTCAATCGGCCATCGGTATGAGCCACCGTGCTCCTGCGGACTTACGCACGCAAGCCAGGCGCGTGTGCGCCCACGCGCTGCGGTCCGCGCGTCCCCGCGGACACAGGCGTCAGTGGGCGGGCTGGCTACCATAGCCGCTGGCCCCAAGAGGGCCCGAGACCCAACTGTTCTCAACGCCCCGGAACGCAGGTGACCGTGAACGACCGAACCAATCCGCCCGATCAAACGCCGACCACCGCAGGCGAAGCCACGACAAATGACGCCATGCCAAACGAAGCCACCGCGAAGCCGTTCGAGATCGGTCTCTACTCGTTCGTTGAGTTGACGCCTAACCAGGCCACGGGTGAGCTCCTCGCGCCTGAGCAGCGCATCAGAGACTTCCTAGAGGAGGTCGAACTGGCTGATCAGGTGGGGCTCGACGTGTTCGGGGTAGGGGAGCATCACCGTCCCGACTACGTGTCGTCCGCACCCGCGGTCATCCTGGCTGCAGCCGCGGCACGCACCAAGCGCATCAGGCTCACTAGCGCGGTCACCGTGCTCTCGTCTGACGACCCTGTGCGCGTGTTCCAGCAGTTCTCGAGCCTTGACCTGGTCTCCGGAGGCCGCGCCGAGATCATGGCGGGCCGCGGCTCCTTCATTGAGTCGTTCCCGCTATTTGGTTACGACCTGCAGGACTACGACGAGCTCTTCGACGAGAAACTGCGGCTGCTCCTCAAGCTGCGCGACGAGGAAGTCGTCAGCTGGCAGGGCGGGCACCGCCCCGCCATCGACAAGCTCGGGGTGTACCCGCGGCCCGCGCAGGAGCGGCTGCCGGTTTGGGTAGCGGTTGGCGGCACGCCGCAGTCCACCGTCCGCGCCGCCACGCTGGGCCTGCCTATGGCGCTGGCCATCATCGGCGGCAACCCCGCCCAGTTCGCCCCGTACGCCGATCTGTACAGGCGTGCGGCCAGGCAAGCCGGCCATGACCCTGCAAACTTGGGGCTCTCCCTGAACATGCACGGTTACGTGGCCGAGAACTCGCGGCAGGCGGGCGAAGACTACTACCCGGCCTATTCGCTGATGATGAACCGCATCGGTAGGGAGCGCGGCTGGCCACCGCTCTCCAGGGAACAGTTCGAGGCCTCGCGCAGCCTGCACGGCGCGAACCTCGTTGGCACCCCGGACGAGATCATCGAGAGGGCGCTGCACCACTACGACATCTTCGGGCACGACCGTTTCCTGCTCCAGATAAGCGTAGGCACCTTGCCGCACGCGCAGGTGCTGCGCGCCATCGAGCTCTTCGGAACCGAGGTGGCTCCCGTGCTCAGGCGCGAGATCGAGAATCGTCAGCGGGTGCGACCAGAGAGCCGATAACACAACTGATCGAGGACCCGACTTGCCCGCGTCGCCTGCGGGTAAGTGGGGCTAAGTGCGTCCTGGACGGCGTTGCTCTCGCCCCGAGAACGCTCTGAAGAACGCTAGCTAACGCGTCTAACCGGTCTTGCATAACTCTCATGATGGCCTGGTGGGCACCCCTACATACAGAAAGAGCCGTTCAGGCCGGATGAAGTCCACCACATGAGTGCCGAAATGTGGCAAAGTTAGATGCATGGTCGCCGAGGGAATGATGAATAACCGCAACGGGCGACCCGCGGCGGGGCCGCGGGCGTCCGAGGCCTTCGTTGTCGACCTCACCAGTGTGTGCCTTAAGAGCGGGACCGTGCGGCTACCGCTGAGCATGATCGGACGCTTCAGCGAGGGGCAGCATAAGGTCACGGCCGGTGGGGAAGAGCTGATGCTCGAGTTCGAGGCGCCCAGGACCCTAAGCGGCCTGGCGCCCTTCTTCGAACGCACGGAATTGAAAGCCAACGACCGCGTTCAGTTCGTTTTCGATGGGCAGCGTCTAGAGCTCAGTGCTCTGAAGCGTGAACGCCCCAAGAGCGCGCGCCCAGCTGCGCCCCTGAACGCAGGCTCGAATATTACTAACAATGCTACCGGTGCGGACACTGGCCCCAGCCACCTCCGCAGCGAGCCACGCCTCACCGGGCGGGGGCTCTATCCGGCGCCGGCGGAGCTGGTCGATGTGGGCGCCGAGCGGCCACCGGTCCCGGCAGCCGAAACCGAGGCTCACGACGGCAGTTCCGAGAACCACGCCACCCCGAGCGCGGCCGGCGAACAGTGGCGTGACACCAGCGTGCGAGCCGTGCGCCGCGTGCGCTTAGAGGGCGGCATGCCGCCGCGCGCCGACACCGCGCCGCCCAGGCCCGTCGACCGCGCCTCCGCTCACGACGTGTGGGCGCGCAGGCAACAGGCTGCTTGGCGCTCCCTCGACACCATGGTGGCCGGCCCTGTCGTGCCCCCAGAGGAAGCCGCTGAGGCGTTCTCGGAGTCGACCATCAGGGTCGTGCGCCGCTCCAAGGGCACCTCCACGCCTCTTGACGTGGAAGCGCCGCCGCTCCGCAAGCCCGCCGAACCCGAAGCGCCGCAAGAGACTAGCCGGCCCGTGTCTTACTCCATGAGTTGGCCGCTGCCCGAAACCTCGCGGCCTAAGCCGCAAGCGCGCCCGGCGGACGTACCTGCCGCTATCCAGGCCGCTCCCAGGCGCACCCATGACGAACCCGCTCTGCATCAGCCAGCCGCGCTAGCGAGTGGCCGGGCCGAGCTCGACCCGTACCTCGATGCCCCTATCGACGCCGACCGCGAGGCCGACTACACCCCGCCCACCATCCTCGAGTCGGACCTCCTCTCCATTCCCGCAACCGGCAAGTGGCGCACCGAGAGCGAGGAGGCGTTCCTGAAGTACCAGGAAGCGCAGGTGGCCTCGGCCCCCGAGCCCGTGGCGGTGCCCGCCGAGCGCCGGCAGGGCATTTTGGGCCGCCTGGGTCTAGGTCGTGGCGGCCGGGCCGGCGGTCCTAGTAGTACCGGTTCCAGCGATGTCACGGGGCCTAGAATCTCCGCGCCAGCCACGCCGCACCGGCCGGAGCCCACGCCCGCACCAGCAGCAGATGAACCTGCCGCCAGCGCGGAGCCCGACGATCTCCCCGAGGTCGTTAGCGACTACGAGGAGAAGGTCCGGGTGGAGGTCACTGCTGCCACGGCAACGGAGCCGGAGAAGCGCGTGATCGTGGACGAGTCCGTGTACGACGTGGACTTCGATACCGAGGTTCAGCCTCACCTGCTGGCAGCGGAGGACGGCGTTCCGACGCTCGAGTCCGACATGGCTAAATTGCGTAATTACCTCCACCAGCCCGACATGCCCGCTATAGTTCGCTGCGACGACCTGGCCGAAAGACTGCAGATGAGCCAGGAGCGCGTCGCGAGCGCCATGGTCAGGTTGGCCGAGGACCGTGAACGGTACACGCCGCTGCGGGGTGACGCTTACATGGTCAGGCGCGTGCGTTAGCTGGCTATCACCGCGAGAACCTAAGAGTGCGCCGTGCGCCCTTAGGGGCCCGATCAGGAGGCTATGGCCGCTGCTGCGCTGCTGCTGTGGCTAAGAACCGGCTCTACGGTCTCTAGGGCCTTCGTGAGCGTGTTCAGGTGGAGTTCCATGGCGCCACGCGCGGCCTCGGGCTCGCCTACAGCTATGGCTTCCACTATGGCAGCGCGCTGCTCCACCGCCAGTTGCCGGAAGGCGGGGGGGAGGCGCTCCGCGAGAGAGGGCCTCAGCAGCTCCGTGGCTAGGCTCACAAGGGTGCCGACCAGCGATGGTCCCGCCGCCGCTATCATCAACGATTCCATTGATCTCTTCGCAGCCTGGCGCCGGGTCACGCGGCGCTTGTCCGCTTGCCGGAGTAGCTCGCTGCGTTCCTGTTGAACGGCGCCGCGCAGCGCCGCCACGTCCTCATCGGTGGCGTTGCGGGCCGCTGCTGCCGCTAGGGCCGGCTCCAGGAGCCGCTTGAGGGCGAGAAGCTCGCCGGGGGCCTCAGGGTTGTACTCGAGGAGTGATTTGAAGGGCAGGGCCAGCTGGGCTGCGTCGGGGGAGCGCACGTACGTGCCGTCGCCGTGACGGACCTCTAGCAGGCCCAGCAGGGCCAGCCGGCTGACGCCGTCGCGAAGCGTGGTCCTAGAGACCCCTAGCTTCTGCGCTAGCTCGCGTTCCGGAGGGAGTTTGCTCCCTTCGGGGGCGCTCCTCACGAATGCCGCCAAGGCGTCACGCGCCTGGTCGACCACGCGGGTTCCCGTAGTTGCCTGCGACACTTCTGCCACTCCTTCCGGCCGCTGATGAGCGATTGGCTGGATTCTAGCAGAAGAGGTTGGACCTATGCCACCGTGGTCGGACCACTTGTGTGTAGAAGTGACCAACCTCGCATGCCACCCGCTACTAGCGGGACTGCAGTGGTCCAACCACATGTAGTGCTGGTCCGATCGCTGGCTAATGGTGGCGGCGACCGTACGAGTTGATCGCGGCTAGGTTCGAGGCGGCCGCGCTGGTGGAACCGGTGGGGAGCGCAAACCGATTGATCGAGCGACTGGCTGCTGGGCAGTTGGTCTGAGTGCACGCATTATCAAATGCATCGCAAGGCTTGTGGGCCGTTCCTGGGCGCGAGCGTGATCAAGGGCTGTAGGACTGCCGCCCACGAACAGATGAACCACTTTCCTCAGGAGCTCTGGGGTCTGGAAATCTGTGGTGCCGGCTCAGAGAGGCTGGAACTCGAGAGGCGCTGCGAGCCCAGGGAGACCGGCAGCGGAGCGCTAGCAGGTAGACAGACAGAAGACACAGACAGTAGGCACAGGCAGTAGGCACAGGCAACAGATAGCCAGTGGATCATGACGAATATTCCTTTGTGGGTTGACGCGGTGTGGAGAGTGGCTAAGGTGGCGGTGCGTGCATATGTGTGAAACACATATGCGATTTGATAACTGCTCTTATCAAATATGCACCACCTGAGCCCGTTGACGCGTAGACGGCGCCATCCTGGGCGCGAATCTCTGGGCTTGCTAAGGGCTAGGCAAGATCTAACGCAAGAAGGCGCTCAGGGCATCCTGAGCGCCTCGCCATTCCTTACTCGTTGTACGTCCCTAATCGTCGTCCTAATCGTCGTCCTGGTCGTCGTCTTAGTCGCCGGCCGAATCGCCAGTTCAGTCTTCGTCCGAGTCCTCATCGAAGTCGTCTGCTTCGTCGTCCTCGTCCCAATCGTCGTCGTCGAGGTCGTCCTCGTCGTCCCAGTCATCATCGTCGTCGTCATCAAAGTCTTCGTCGTCGAAGTCGCTGGCGTCGCCATCGGCGGTGGCGTCTATGACGCCCTGACCCTTATCAGACAGCACGTACTCCTCGGCCCGCACGTTGGTGTTGAGCTCCTCATCGAACCAGCTGGTCTCGTCGAGCACGGGGCCGTCCTCGCTGAGCGTCAGGAAGCCTTCGTCGATGAGCAAGCGGGCCGTGTCGAGCGGGATCTCGGCTACTTCCGCGACCGCTTCGCCGTCCTCGAATCTGACCTCCATGATGGCGTGCGCGTACGGATCCTCGTCCTCGCGCTCTGGGTACTCGATCACAAGGCTATGGCCCTCGTAGATGGTCCACAGGGCGTCCAGTTCGAGCTCGGTTAGGTTCTCGGTGGGGTCGCTGGGCATGGCTCCTCCAAGCAGCGTTACCTGACGGGTTATCGCCAGGCGGTCTGTGTGCCTAAAGAGTACCCCGCGCCGCGCCAGAACGCGCCGACCGGTCACGCCACGCCGGCTACCGCCCCAGCCCGCCGCCCAGCGGCGTCGGCGCAACTTGCGCACTTCCCGAAGAAGACCAGCTCGTGCCCCAGCACGGTGAGGCCGCCGGGCAGCGTGGCCCCCTCCAGCAGCGCCACCGGGCACGAGCCCTCGATCTCGAACACCGTTTGGCATTTCACGCAGCGGAAGTGGTGATGGTGTCCCCTACCCGCGGTCTCGTAACGTGTGGCGTCCTGCGGCAGGTGGACCGCCACTACGGCGCCGTCCTGCTCGAGGCTCGAGAGGTTGCGGTATACCGTGGCCAACCCGATGGTCGGGTGAACCGCCCGCGCCCGGTCGTGCACCTCTTGGGCCGTGAGCGGCCCTTCCGCCTCAGCGAGGGTGTGCAGGATGGCCTCGCGCTGTTCCGTACGCCTACTCATAGTAATGAGGATAGCACGAGCAGTGATAAGTGAGAATCGCTGTCATGAACCCACGTCTACTTGTTCGTAAACCCCGTTGACAGTACGGCCCAGCGTGGACGTATACTTACGCTCATGATATTGCGTTCTCAGGTAGCGGGAATAAGCCGCCTACTTAACCGCGCTCTCGCCGCCAGCGTTGCCCTGCTGATACTGGCGTCAACCCAGTTGATAAACGTATCTCACGCCCAAACTGCAGACCCACTTCAGGTGGTGGTCAGCATCCAGCCGTACCAAGACATCGTGAAACGCGTCGCCGGCAACAGGGCCACCGTCAGCACTATCCTCCCCCCTGGCGCTTCACCGCACTCGTTCGACCCCACGCCGTCGCAAGCCGCCCGTATCGCTAGGGCCGACTTGGTCATCATGACCGGCGGCCTCGATCTGTGGCTCGTGAGGCTCGTGGAAGCCACCGCGCCGGGCACGCCGGTTCTCACCATCATCGACGCCATCGACTTCTCTCCACTAGAGGGCCACGAGCACGCCAACGATCATGACCACGCAGAGCATGGCGCCGACGATCACGATGATCACGCAGAGCACGAGGAGCACGACCGCTCCCCACTCGGCATCAACTCGCACATCTGGCTGGATCCAGTCCTCATGCTGCAGGCGGTGGACGCCATCGCAGCGGCGCTCACCGAGCTCGATCCCGCAGGGGCCGACGTCTACGCAGCCAACGCCGCGACCACCAGGACCGAGCTAGTCGAACTGGACGCACAACTCAGGGAGCTGCTAGCGCCCGTGGCAGGCGCGCCGTTCGTGCCGTTCCACGACGCTTGGGTGTACTTCGCGGAGCGTTACGGGCTGAACATCGTGGTCACTCTCGAGCCGTTCCCTGGCCGCGAACCGAGTCCCCGCTACGTGGCGGAGGCCGTGCGGGACGTCATCAGTTCGGGCGCCAGAGCCATCTTCGCGGAGCGTCAGCTGGGCAGCAGATCCGCCGACGTGGTGGCGCAGAGCGCTGGTGTGGCAGTTGCCGTACTGGACCCGCTAGGCGGAGAGCCGGGCCCCGTTACCTACGAGGCGTTGCTCTTGTGGAACGCGGCGGTGATCGTGGCGGCGCTTGCTGACTGACCAGCCCTAGTCTGCACCGAACGCGTCGTACAGCTTGCGCATGACTATCACCTGGGCCGCATGCGAGTGCGCGTGTTCCAGAAGGTGCTGCACGATGATGGTCGTGCGCACCGGGATCCGCTTCCGGCCTACCTCACGCATGGCAGCGAACTCCTCCGGACGGAGCGCCAGCAGCCCCTCCCGCACGGTGCTCAGGCGCTCCCTGCACCGGGCGTAGAGCTCCGCGCCCAGCGCGCCTGACGGCACGAAATCCGCGGCGCCCTCCTCGCGCAGCGCGTCAGGTGGCATGAGGCCCTGTGCGTAGTGCAGGAGCCGCAGGCTCGACCCGCCGATGTGCCTGACGAGGCTGCCGATGGGGTTAACGCCCTCCACCGGCGCGCCAGCCACGGTCGGCGTCCACCAGTAACCCGCCTGGTCTAGGTCGGAGGTCCAGCGTTCCACGACCTCCTCCAGGTGTTGAAGGCCCCTAAGCCAGGCGCTCGTTTGCGGGTCAGTGCCGTCTACATCGCCGTACAGGAATGGGTCCATAGACCAGGTTACTCGCCACACCCGGCGCTGCCCGCGCGCTGCGTAACGCAAGGCGCCACGCCCCTGACCGCGCCTACGCCGGGTCCACGCCCCTGGCTGCCTCTTTCGATTGGTACATGCGAGCGTCGGCGGTCTCGAGGAGCTGCCCCAGTGACTCGGCATCCTCCGGGTAGAGGGCGCAGCCGACGCTGATGCGCAGGGGGCCATCCACGGTCCTCACCTGCTCGACCACCTCAGCGAAACGCCTGGCCACGCGCTGCGCTTCCTCATCGTCGACGTTCCTCAGCAGCGCCGCGAACTCGTCGCCGCCCCAGCGGTACACCACGTCGCCGCCGCGCGGCACCGCGCTCAGGGCGGCGGCCACCTCCTGCAGCACACGGTCGCCGACCCGGTGGCCGTACTTATCGTTCACGGCCTTGAAGCCGACCATGTCCATGATGAGCAGCGCCAGCGAAGTGCCGTAACGTTGCGCGGCGGCGATAGCGTGCGCCACCTGCTCGTCGAAGGCGCGCCTGTTTGGCAGACCGGTGAGCGCGTCGGTGGTGGCGGTGACTGACAGACGGCGCCTGAGCTCGGCGTCACGCAGCACGAACGCCACCAGAGGCTGGAAGGCGGCTATGGCCTGGAAGGCGTCGTCGCCGAACGCGTGCCTGTCCTGGAAAGCGTCCACGTTGAGGATCGCCACGACCTCGCCGCGGTCCACGACCGGCAGACACAGGTTCGCAAGCGGTGCACCGCCCCCGGCGCCGGCTAACTCCACCACCCGGTGGGGCGCCAT
>JBBAFX010000017.1:0-17077 GCA_041655195.1 Trueperaceae bacterium | reverse complement strand
AACGCTTCGCACGTTGAGTACCAGACTCAATCCAGACACTACAGCCACGTGGATACTCCTGGTCACGCTGACTACATCAAGAACATGATCACGGGTGCGGCGCAGATGGACGGCGCCATCCTGGTGGTTAGCGCGGCGGATGGTCCCATGCCGCAGACCCGCGAGCACATCTTGCTTGCGCGTCAGGTGGGTGTGCCTTACATCGTGGCGTACTTGAACAAGGCTGACATGGTGGAGGACGAGGAGCTTCTGGAGCTGGTGGAGATGGAAGTGCGTGAGCTGCTGTCTTCTTACGAGTTCCCTGGTGATGATCTGCCGGTTATCAAGGGCTCGTCTTTGAAGGCTCTTGAGGCTTTGCAGGCGAACCCGAAGACTCAGCGTGGTGAGAACGAGTGGGTTGACCGTATCTGGGAACTGTTGGATGCGGTGGATGAGTACATTCCCACCCCTGAGCGCGATGTTGATAAGGCGTTCCTGATGCCGGTTGAGGACGTGTTCACGATTACTGGTCGTGGCACTGTGGCCACGGGTCGTATTGAGCGTGGTGTTGTGAAGACTGGTGATGAGATCGAGGTTGTTGGTCTGCGCGATACCGCTAAGTCGGTTGTGACTGGTGTGGAGATGCACCGTAAGACGTTGGATCGTGGTGAGGCTGGCGATAACGTGGGTGTGCTGTTGCGTGGTGTGGGGCGTGATGATATTGAGCGGGGTCAGGTGTTGGCTAAGCCTGGTTCGATCACGCCGCATACGGTGTTTGATGGTTCGGTTTACATCTTGAAGAAGGAGGAGGGTGGGCGGCATTCGGCTTTCTTCACTGGGTATCGTCCGCAGTTTTACTTCCGTACGACGGATGTGACTGGTGTGGTGACGTTGCCGGCTGGTGTTGAGATGGTTATGCCTGGCGATAACGTTGAGTTGTCGGTTGAGCTCATCAAGCCGATCGCTATGGAGGATGGTTTGCGGTTCGCTATTCGTGAGGGTGGTCGTACGGTGGGCGCGGGCGTCGTCACCAAGGTGACGAAGTAAGCGCGAACTAGCCGCTAGCGCCTCTAGCTACCAGGGCGCGCTCCTAACCGAAACCGCTCGCCGCTGACGGCGAGGGCCGCGTGCCGAGGGTGGCCGAAGACCGCAAAGGTTCTTCCCCCCTCGGCACCGCTGCGGAAGCGAACGGGCGCCGGTAGCCGCGAGCTTTACGTAACAACCGGGCATCTGCTACGATGCCTAGTCTGATTGGGAGGCCAAATGGCCAGTGACGTTCGAATCAAACTGCTCCTGGAATGCACCGAGTGCAAGCGCCGCAACTACGCGACCAACAAGAACCGTCGCAACACGCAGGCGAAGCTGGAGCTCAAGAAGTACTGCCCTTGGGATAAGAAGCACACCATGCACCGAGAAGTGAAGGTGTAAGCGGATGTTCAAGGGCTTGGGTACCTACCTCAGGAACTCGCGCGCTGAGCTCGGCCGCGTCACCTGGCCGACCCGCAAAGAGGTCCTCCAGGCCACGCAGGCCACGCTGCTCTTCGTGGTCATCACGGCCCTGTTCCTGTTCGTAGCCGACCTAACGCTGGGCAACCTGATCGGACTCATAACTTGAGGCCAGGTGCCTCAAGGGCTGAAACCAAGCAGGTTCTTCACCGTCTGATAGAGGGCATGCAATGAGCATCGAGTGGTACGCCGTCCACACTTACGTTGGACACGAAGAGAAGGCCAAGGAGAACATCCTCAACCGCGCTCGCGCGTTGGGTATGGCCGACCGCATCTACCAGGTGGTCGTGCCTACTGAGGACGTCGTGGTGCAGTCAGGCCGCGAGAAGAAGGTGGAGCCCAACCGGCTCTTCCCGGGCTACATCTTCGTTCAGATGGACCTGGGCGACAACCCCGATGAGCCGAACGAAGCCTGGGAAGTGGTCCGCTACACCCCCGGCGTGACCGGCTTCGTGGGCACCGCAACCCACGCCGTACCCCTCAGCGCTGAAGAGGAGGCGCGCATGCTGGCCACGTTCGGTGTGACCGGTTCGCGCGAGACCCCCAAGGCTCACATCAGCTTCAACGTCGGCGAGATGGTCCAGGTCACCGCCGGCCCGTTCGCAGACTTCACCGGCGTCGTGTCCGAGGTCAACCCGGACCGCGGCAAGGTGAAAGTGCTCGTATCCATCTTCGGCCGGGAGACCCCGGTCGAACTCGACTTCTCTCAGGTCCTTCGCGCCTAAGTAGCGGCCGGTCCCGGCAACGGGCCCTGGCCGACCTGTGCGCTAACGACGAAACCGGCGTCATCACCCCGCGGCACGCCATGTCCGTGGGGGAGCCTAAGGAGGAACCATGGCTAAGAAAGTAGCGGGCATCGTAAAGCTTCAGCTGCCTGCCGGAGCCGCCACCCCGGCGCCCCCGGTCGGTCCTGCGCTGGGCCAGTACGGTGCCAACATCATGCAGTTCGTCAAGGAGTACAACGCCGCCACGGCTTCCATGGCCGGCGACGTCGTGCCGGTAGAGATCACCATCTACGCCGACCGCTCCTTCACGTTCACCACCAAGACCTCACCGGCCAGCTTCCTCATCAAGAAGGCAGCCGGCCTCAGCAAAGGCTCGGGCGAACCGCACCGCAGCAAGGTCGGCAAGCTCAGCTGGGACCAGTGCCTCGAGATCGGCCGCAAGAAGATGGCCGACCTCAACGCCGCCGACGAAGTCGCCGCCGCCCGCATCATCGCGGGTACCGCCCGCTCCATGGGCGTCACCGTGGAAGGGGTGCCTAGCTGATGGCTAAGCGTGGCAAGCGTTACCGTCAGGTGGCCGAGAAGGTCGACCGCGACCAGCTCTACCAGCCCAGCGAAGCCACCGGCCTCGTCAAGGAGCTGGCTACCGCCAAGTTCGACGAGACCATCGAGGCCCACTTCCGCCTCGGCATCGACCCGCGCAAGTCCGACCAGAACGTCCGCGGCACCGTAGCCCTGCCGCACGGCACGGGTAAGACCGTGCGCGTGCTCGCCATCACCCAAGGTGACGGCGCCACCGCTGCGGAAGCCGCCGGCGCCGACTTCGTCGGTGGCCAGGAGGTCATCGACCGTATCCTGGGTGGCTGGATGGACTTCGACGCCGTCGTGGCTACGCCCGACATGATGGCCGCCATCGGCTCCAAGCTCGGTCGCGTCCTCGGTCCCCGCGGTCTGCTTCCCAACCCCAAGGCCGGCACGGTCGGTCCCGACATCGGTGGCATCGTCCGCGCCCTCAAGGCCGGGCAGATCGAGTTCCGCTCCGACAAGACGGGCGTGGTTCACGCGCCCATCGGCAAGGCCTCCTTCGGCCAGGAGCAGCTCGAGGAGAACCTCGCCGCGCTGCGCAGCGCCGTCGAGGCCGCCAAGCCTGACACGGCTAAGGGCACTTACCTCCGCACCCTCTTCCTGACCTCGACCATGGGTCCCAGCGTCCGCGTGGCGCTCGGCGGGCCCGTCACCGAGGCCTGAACCTCAGCATCCCGGTGCGCGGCGCAAGCTAGCACCTCTGGCGTTGGAGACAGCAGGGGCCTGCCAGGGCTTAAAGATCCTGCCGAGACGTGAAGGTCGGGGCGCGACCCTACAGAAGGCGAACGCCCCACGCCTAAGCAAGCGTTTCGCGGCCGGTTCGAGCCGCCAGGCTCGGATCAACTTCGAGTAAGAGAGAGGTAGCCAATGGCCAACCCAAGGAACGACGCGTCGGTCGCTAACCTGCGTGAGCAGCTCGGCGACGCTAAGACGTTCTTCCTGGTGGACTACCAGGGCCTCTCCGCTGACGATCTTGGAAGCCTCCGCAACGCGGTCCGCGCTGCGGGCGGCAAGATCCTCGTCGCTAAGAACACCCTCATCAACGTCGTGCTCAAAGAGCAAGGCGTGGAGGGGTTCGAAGATGTTCTCAAGGGCCCCACGGCCCTCGTCCTGGTGGGCGAGGAGATGGCTGCGCCAGTCAAAGCCATCACCGAGTTCGCCAAGGCCCACGCGAAGGAGCTGCCCAAGAGTAAGGGCGGCCGCCTCGAGGGGAGCATCCTCGGTGAGGACGCGCTCGAACGCGTATCCAAGATGCCGACCAAGCAGGACGTCCAGTCGCAACTGGTCGGTCTGCTCCTCGCCCCGATGCAGCAACTCATCGGCGTGCTGGAAGGTCCGCAGCGGAACCTGGTAACGGTGATCAACAACTACACAGACAAGGTTAAGGAAGAAGGAGGAGCCTAATGGCTTTCGACAAGCAAGCAGTTATCGACCAGCTGAGCGGCCTGACCGTTCTTGAACTGGTGGAATTGGTAGACGGACTCAAGGAAACCTGGGGCGTTGAAGCTGCCGCCGCCATGCCCATGGGCATGATGATGCCGGGCGCCGCCGCTGGTGGCGACGCTGGCGCCGCCGCCGCCGAAGAGCAGAGCGAGTTCACGGTCTCCATCAAGAGCGCCGGCGACAAGAAGCTCAACGTCATCAAGGAAGTGCGCGCCCTCACCGACCTCGGCCTCAAGGAAGCCAAGGACCTGGTCGAATCGGCCGGCGTGGTGAAGGAAGGCGTGAGCAAGGAAGAGGCCGAAGAGATCAAGACCAAGCTCGAAGCCGCGGGCGCCACCGTCGAGGTTAAGTAAGCGCGTGATGAATCGGCCCCTTACGGGTCCGAATCATCACGTTGCACCCGGATGCAGGTGACTAGTTCACCACTCGGCCACAAGGCGGCGGGCGTCAACACGCCCGCCGCCGAGCGGCCCGCAAGACACGTCGAACGGCCCAAGCCGCAAGGCAACGCGCAATACGGCGAACACCTGAGTTCGCTGCTATACTTCAAGTTTGAGTCAGCCTTCGGTCTAACACGAGACTGGTCCGTGAAGAAGCTGGTCCCCGTAGGGCGAGAAGCTGGCGAAGGTGGAGGTTGGATGGGCAGGCGATTAGCACTAAGTTCGCGGCCGCGCACCGCTGTGCGGACGCCGAACTCTCGTCGACCTCTCTTCGTTGGTCGCCGGGAGGCAATATCTTGAACCTGGGGAAGGCGGCCCGATGACAAACCAAGAACTGCGATCACCGCGCGAAGGGAAGCGTGGTGCGAAGCACCATGGCGGCTTCTCGGCGTTGAGGCGCACCGCCCCTACCCCTGAATATTACCCGCAACCGGGTCCGGAAGTGCAAGCTTCCCAGACCCAACTCTCTCATGAACGAGTCGCGAACACGGGCCGACCGGCGGCCCACCACCGCCAGGAGGTGGCGCGACGCTCCAGCAACGGCAACCTGACCCCTACTCGAGCGAAGGGATGAAGATGCGCGAGATCAGAACCTTCGGCAGGATCAAGGAGATCCTAGAACTCCCTAACCTGACGAACATCCAGATCACCTCCTACGACAGCCTCCTGCAACGCGGTACCCCACCCGAGAAACGCGAGAACCTCGGGCTGCAGGCAGCGTTCCGCGAGGTGTTCCCCATCGACGAGACCGAGCGTGGCCGCCAGACGGACCTGGCGCTCGATTTCCTCGAGTACCGCCTGCAGGAGCCCGAGTACGGCCCTGACGAATGCCGCGAGAAGGACCTCACCTACCACGCCGGCCTCTTCGCCAAGCTGCAGCTCGTCCACAAGGACACCGGCCTCATCAAGGAAGACGAAGTCTTCCTCGGTGACCTGCCCCTCATGACCGAGGACGGCTCGTTCATCATCAACGGCGCCGACCGCGTGATCGTGTCGCAGATCCACCGCAGCCCGGGTGTGTACTTCACCGCCGCCCAAGGTACCGGCGGCGCCCCCCGCTACACCGCCAGCATCATCCCCATGCCCAAGCGCGGCCCCTGGATAGAGGTCGAGTTCGACAACTCGAACGTGCTGTGGATGAAGGTCAACAAGCGCAAGTTCCACTTCACCCTGATCCTCCGCGTGCTCGGCTACTCCGACGCGCAGATCCGCGACCTCTTCGCCGGCAACGAGTCCATCATCGACGCCACGCTGGAGAGCGAAGCCGCCGCCGGCATCAACCCCGACGAAGCGCTGCTGCGTCTCTTCACCGTGCTGCGCCCCGGCGACCCACCCAAGGTCGACAAGGCCACCCAGTACCTCTTCGGCTTGCTCGCCGACCCGCGCCGCTACGACTTAGGCGACGCTGGCCGCTTCAAGATGAACAAGAAGCTCAGCCTCGAGCACGAAACGAACACGCTCCTCGGCTTCGTCGACGGCAAGTTCGTGGACTACGGCCTGGTCACCACGCTGCAGTACCTCGTCAACCTGCAGGCCGGCGCCGAAGGCTACGAGGCCGACGACATCGACCACCTCGGTAACCGCCGCATCCGCACCGTAGGCGAACTCGTGGCCGACCAGATCCGCGTGGGTCTCGGCCGCATGGCGCGCGGCGTGCGCGAACGCATGCTGCTCGGCAACCCCGACGCCGCCACCCCCCAGAAGCTCGTCAACAGCCGCCCCATAGTGGCGGCCCTGCGCGAGTTCTTCGGCCGCAGCCAGCTCAGCCAGTTCAAGGACCAGGTCAACCCGCTCTCCGAACTGCGCCACAAGCGCCGCATCTCCGCGCTCGGACCCGGCGGCCTCACCCGTGAACGCGCCGGCTTCGACGTGCGCGACGTGCACCGCACCCACTACGGCCGCATCTGCCCGATCGAAACGCCGGAAGGCGCCAACATCGGCCTCATCACCTCGCTCGCCAGCTTCGCCCGCGTGAACGACCTCGGCTTCATCGAAGCCCCGTACCGCAAGGTGGAGAACGGCCGCGTGACCGACGAGGTCGTTTACATCGACGCGCACGACGAGGACAAGTACTTCGTAGCTCAGGCCAACACGCCCCTCACCGACGACGGCCACTTCGCTGTGGACACCATCGTGGCGCGCCGCCTCGGTGACCCCGTCTTCGTGACGGCCGAGCAGGTCGACTACATGGACGTCTCGCCCAAGCAGATCGTCTCCGTACCCACCGCGCTCATCCCGTTCCTCGAGCACGACGACGCGGGCCGCGCGCTCATGGGTTCCAACATGCAGTCGCAAGCGGTGCCCCTCATCCGCACCTCGGCGCCCTACGTGGGTACAGGCGTGGAGGAACGCGTCTCGCGCGACTCGGGCACCGTGGTCGTAGCTGAAGCCGCCGGCACGGTCACTTACGTCGATGCCAACCGCATCGTGACCGAAGGCGACAAGGGCATCGAGAAGGAGTACCAGCTCACCCGCTTCCAGCGCTCCAACCAGAACACCAACCTGAACCAGCGCCCCGTGGTGAACGTAGGCGACAAGATCGTCAAGGACCAAGTCATCGCCGACGGCCCCGCCTCCGAAGTCGGCCGCCTGGCTCTCGGGCAGAACGTGCTCGTGGCCATCATGCCGTTCGACGGTTACAACTTCGAGGACGCCATCGTCCTCTCCGAGAACCTCGTACGCTCCGACTCCTTCACCAGCGTCCACATCGAGAAGTTCGAGAAGGAAGCGCGCGACACCAAGCTCGGCCCCGAGAAGATCACGCGTGACATCCCCGGCCTCTCCGAAGCCGCCCTGCGCGACCTCGACGAGGACGGCGTGGTGCGCATCGGCGCCGAAGTGCGCCAAGGCGACATCCTGGTGGGTCACACCAGCTTCAAGGGCGAGAAGGACCCCACCCCAGAAGAGCGCCTGCTGCGCTCCATCTTCGGTGAGAAGGCCAAGGAAGTTAAGGACACCTCGCTGAAGGTGCCGCCCGGCGACGGCGGCATCGTGCTGCGCACCGTCCGCTTCCAGCGCGGCGACCCCGGCGTGGAACTGCGCCCCGGCGTGCAGGAGATGGTGCGCGTTTACGTCGCTCAAAAGCGCCGCCTCATCGAAGGCGATAAGCTCGCTAACCGTCACGGTAACAAGGGCGTCGTGGCCAAGATCCTCGCGCCCGAAGACATGCCGTTCATGGCCGACGGCACCCCCGTCGACATGGTCTTCAACCCGCTCGGCGTGCCCTCGCGCATGAACTTAGGCCAGATCCTCGAGACCCACCTCGGCATGGCCGCTCTCAAGAACGGCGTGTCCTACGTGACGCCCGTCTTCGACGGCGCCAGCGAGGAAGAGATCAAGGACCTGCTGGCCGAAGCCGCTGACCACGAAATCGAAGCTAACCACGAGTCCGGCTTCGAGGCCGACATCCGCGAGCTCGAGGTCTACCGCCGCGCCGGCAAGCTCGGCGTCATCGACCGCGACCTGAACGCCGACCAGGCGTACCGCGCCCTGGCCCGTTCCGGCAAGAACGTCCTCTTCGACGGGCGCACGGGCGAGGCCATCGACGCCCCGATCGTGGTGGGGATCATGTACATCATGAAGCTCTACCACATGGTCGAAGACAAGATGCACGCCCGCTCCACCGGCCCCTACTCGCTCATCACCCAGCAGCCGCTCGGTGGTAAGGCGCAGTTCGGTGGTCAGCGACTGGGCGAGATGGAAGTGTGGGCGCTCATGGCCCACGGCGCCTCGCACACGCTGCAAGAGATGCTCACCATCAAGTCCGACGACATCGACGGCCGTAACGCCGCCTACGAAGCCATCGTCAAGGGCAACGACGTGCTCGAGCCCACCATCCCCGAGTCGTTCAAGGTGCTCGTGAAGGAGCTCCACTCGCTCGGCCTCGACGTCAGTGTCCTCGACGCCGACGACAAGCCCGTCAGCATCTTCGACGAGTCAGGACGGCACTGGTGAGCGATCAGGTGAGGAACACCGCATTCCGTGAAGGGACGCGAATGAGAGAACAGCCCAGGGAGTTCACGCAGGTCCAGATCAAGATCGCTTCCCCGAAGACGATCCGTGACTGGAGCTACGGTGAGATAACCAAACCCGAAACCATCAACTACCGCACGCTCAAGCCCGAACGCGACGGCCTGTTCGACGAGCGGGTCTTCGGACCCGAGAAGGACTGGGAGTGCTCCTGCGGTAAGTACCGCGGCCAGCGCTTCGCGGGCAAGACGTGCGAGCGCTGCGGGGTCGAGATCACCCGCGCCACCGTGCGCCGCTACCGCATGGGCCACATCGAACTGGCCACGCCCTGCGCGCACATCTGGTATGTGAAGGACATCCCCAACAAGGTGGGTGCCCTCCTCAACCTCAGCACCGCGCAGCTCGAGCAGGTCCTCTACTTCGCCAAGTACATCGTCACGGACGCCGCCGAAGCGCGCCTCCCGGACGGCCGCCCGCTTAAGCGCGGCGACCTCCTCACGGACGAGGAGTACCGCCAGCTGCGCTACGGCCAACAGGAGACCTACACCGTCTCCGGCGGTGAGGACGCCGTGGTCGGCGACGGCGAGTGGGTAGAGCAGGGCCAGCAACTAGCGAAGGGCCTCAAGGCCAAGATCGCCGGCATCGCCCAGTACCGCTTCCCCCGCCGCGTGGTCCTCGACTACCAAGAGTCCCGCGACGCCCGCCTCGTGCTCCCCAAGAAGGAGTTCATCGAGGAGGAGAGCTACTCGGGCGGCCAGCCGCTCGCTGAGCTGGCGGCCGACCTGGTGATAACCGCTGGTGAGGAAGGCATCGTCGAGCTGCTGCCCATCGGTAACGACGGCGGCGTGCTCGTGGTGCGGGACGCCGACACCGAAGAGGAGCTCGCCACCTACCTGCTGCCCGCCGGCATGGAGCCCACCGTGGGCGCCGGCGAGTTCGTGGAGGAGGGCGACGAGCTGGCCCGCGCCGCCGCCGGCAGCACCCTGAGCCTGCCTAAGGCCGCTACCGCCACCCTGCGCGCCGCCAAGGCCAAGGGCACCGCCACCACCGCCACCTTCAAGGTGCAGTGGGAACGCTCCGAGGTTCACGAGACCAACCCCACCATGCACGTGCTGGTAGGTGACGGTGCCACCGTCGTGCCCGGCGAGAAGGTCGTCGGCGCCATCGACGCCGCCCAGGAGATCATCGCTGCCGCCGCGGGTACCGTGCGCCTCTCGCACCCCGCCAGCATCATCGTGTCGCGCGCCCGGGTCTACCCCTACCAGGACGAACCCATCGTCGTGAACGGTGACCGCGTCCGCGTAGGCGACGACCTGGCCGACGAGGGCGGCATCAAGTCCGACATCGAAGGCCGCGTCGAGATCGACCTCGTGAGGCGCCAGGTGCGCGTCATCGAGAGTTACGACTTCGAAGCCAAGATGGGCGCCGAAGCCATCAAGGAGCTCCTCGAATCGCTCGACCTCGAGCTGCTCGAGACCGAACTGGCGGAGGAGATGACCTCCCAGAGCCGCCACAAGCGCGCCAAGGCCCGCAAGCGGCTCGAGATCACCCGCGCCTTCCGCAACTCCGACAACAAGCCGGAGTGGATGGTCCTCGAGGCCGTGCCCATCATGCCGCCCAGCCTCAGGCCCATGGTGCAGGTGGAGGGCGGCCGTTTCGCCACCTCCGACCTGAACGACCTGTACCGCCGCCTCATCAACCGTAACAACCGCCTCAAGAAGCTCATGCAGCAGGGCGCGCCCGAGATGATCGTGCGTAACGAGAAGCGCATGCTGCAGGAAGCGGTGGACGCCCTCATCGATAACGGCCGTCGCGGCAGCGCCGTGGTGCACCCCGGCTCCGACCGTCCGCTCCGCAGCCTCACCGACCTGCTCGGTGGCAAGCAGGGCCGCTTCCGTCAGAACCTGCTCGGTAAGCGCGTCGATTACTCCGGCCGCTCCGTCATCGTGGTCGGCCCGCAGCTCAAGCTGCACCAGTGCGGTGTGCCCAAGCGCATGGCTCTCGAGCTGTTCAAGCCGTTCCTCTTCAAGAAGCTCGAGGAGCGCGGCATCGTCAGCAACATCAAGAGCGCCCGCAAGATGCTCGAGCGTTACCGTGACGCCCGCGACGAAGTCTGGGACGCCCTAGAAGAGGTCATCAAGGACCGCGTGGTGCTCCTGAACCGCGCCCCGACCCTGCACCGCCTCGGCATCCAGGCCTTCGAGCCCGTGCTGGTGGAAGGCCAAGCTATCCAGCTGCACCCGCTCGTGTGTGAGGCCTTCAACGCCGACTTCGACGGCGACCAGATGGCCATCCACGTGCCGCTCAGCGTGTACTCGCAGTCCGAAGCGCGCCTGCAGATGCTCTCGAGCCACAACCTCCTGAGCCCCGCGCACGGCAACCCCAACGTGCAGGCCACCCGCGACATCATCCTCGGCCTTTACGTCCTCACGCAGCTCCATACCGGCCACCGTGGTATCGGTGCGGAGTTCAAGACCGAGGACGACGCCATCGAAGCGTGGAAGGCCGGCAAGGTCGACCTGAACTCCACCATCACGGTGGCTGGCAAGGAGACCAGCGTCGGGCGCCTAATCTACTGGTTCAGTGGCGTCGACGAGGCGCTGCTGGCGGTAGAGCAGCACCTCATCGACATGCAGGACGTGGTGAGCGTGCGGGTGGACGGCGAGGTCATCGAGACCAGCCCCGGCCGGCTCTTCTTCGCCCGCATGGTGAAGGAAACGTTGGAGGCCGGCGGCGAGGTGCCGAAGGACCTGCTGCGTTACGACACGGTCTACGAACGTGGCGCCCTGCGCGACCTCGTGCTCGAGAGCTTCAAGCGTCTCGGCATCGAGCGCACGGCCGCCCTGCTGGACGGCCTGAAGCAGTACGGCTTCGAGCTCTCCACCACCTCCGGCATCACCATCGGCATCGACGACGTGGCCATCCCGCCGAAGAAGAAGGAGCTCCTCGAGGACGCGCAGAACAAGCTGGAGAAAATCACCCAGGCGTTCGAGCGCGGCTTCCTCAACGAGCAGGAGCGCTACCAGCAGGTGGTGCGTCTCTGGAACCAGACGAGTGAGGACGTGAAGGAGGCGGTGTTCGAGAACTTCAAGACGAACATGCCCTTCAACCCTCTCTACGTCATGGCCCAGTCCGGCGCCCGTGGTACGCCGCAGCAGATCCGTCAGCTGGCCGGCATGCGCGGGCTCATGCTCGACCCGTCCGGCGAGACCATCGAGCTGCCCATCCGTGCCAACTTCCGCGAGGGCCTCGACGTGCTGGAGTACTTCATCTCCACGCACGGTGCCCGTAAGGGTGGCGCCGACACCGCTCTCCGCACCGCCGACTCCGGGTACCTCACCCGCAAGCTGGTGGACGTGGGGCACGAGGTCGTGGTGCGCGAGGACGACTGCGGTACCGCCGACTTCGAGACCATCCCCCTCTACGAGGGCGACAAGGAACGCCCCAAGGGCCACATCGAGATGAGCCTGTACGGCCGGCACCTCGCCACCGACGTGGACCTCGGCGACGTGACCCTCGCGGCGGGTACAGCGCTCTACAAGGAAGACGTGGCCGCCATCGTGCGCGCCATGAAGAACCTCCCAGAGCTCCGCGAGGTCGACGTGCGCAGCCCGCTTAGCTGCCAGACGCGCGCGGGTGTGTGCCGCAAGTGCTACGGTCTCGACCTCTCCATGATGCGCGAGGTCAGCCTCGGCGAAGCCGTTGGCGTAATCGCGGCCGAGTCCATCGGCGAGCCGGGCACGCAGCTCACCATGCGTACCTTCCACACGGGTGGCGTCGCTACTGGCGCCGACATCACGCAGGGTCTCCCGCGCGTGATCGAGCTGGTGGAGGCGCGCAAGCCCAAGGTCAAGGCCACCATCTCTGAGCTCGACGGTGTGGTGGAGCTGGCCGAGGACGAGGACAAGATCCGCATCACCGTCACCTCCGACGACGGCGAGTTCAGCCGCGCCTACAAGGTCGACCGCAACGTGCGCATCCAGGTGAAGGACGGCGACAGGGTAGAGGCGGGCGACCCCCTCACCCGCGGCAGCATCAACCCGCACGACCTCCTCGAGTCGCGCGGCCCCGACGCCGTGCAGGCTTACCTGGTGGACGAGATCCAGAAGGTTTACCGCGGGCAGGGCGTGAGCGTGCACGACAAGCACATCGAGGTCATCGTGCGCCAGATGCTCAAGTACGTCGAGATCCTCGAATCGGGCGACAGCCCTTACCTCGAAGGCCAGACGGTGGACCGCTTCGACGTGGAAGAGGTCAACGAAGCCTTGCTGAACGACGGTAAGGCGCCCGCCAGCTGGAAGCCGCTCCTGCTCGGCATCACCAAGGCTTCGCTCTCCACCAAGAGCTGGCTCTCCGCCGCCTCCTTCCAGCACACCACTCACGTGCTCACCGAAGCCGCCCTGGCTGGTAAGTCCGATGACCTGGTGGGCATGAAGGAGAACGTCATCCTCGGTCGCCTGGTGCCGGCCGGCACCGGCCTCGCCGCCATCCGCAACACGCGAGTGGCCGACGACCGCTCTATCCAGAAGCTGAAGGACGCCCCCGCGCGCCTGCCGGACGCCGCCACCACCCAGCGCGTGCCGCAGGAACAGCCGCAAGCCGGCGACGCCGCCAGCTAACCCCAACGGCTCACGCCGGCGGCCAGCCCTAGCGGCGGCCGCCGGTATGAGCGCGCAGAACGCCGCGGCGTGAGCTGCGCTCATACCGAACAGTGGCGGGGCCCCCACCAGGGAGCCCCGCCACTCTCATGTGTCTAGCGACTCTGTGTCTAGCAACTCTGTGTCTAGCAACTCTGTGCCTAGCAACTCTGTTCTTAGCAACTGGTAACGTCTGGGTCAGATGATCGTGTCGTTCGATCCCGGCCGCAACCTAGGCGTGGCTTTCGTGACCGAAACGGGTGAGCTACTCTCGGGCCGGGTGCTCGAACCCGCCCAGTTGGACGCGTTAGCTATCCCGCCGGGAGCCACGGTGCTGGTTGGCAATGGAACGGGCAGCCGTGAACTGGCCTCCCGCCTGCGCGCGCGGGGCGTGGAGCCGGTGCTGGTACCTGAGGAGGGCACGAGCCTGGAGGCGCGCAGCCTGTACTTCGAGAAGAACGAGCCGCGCTGGTGGGCGCGGCTCGTTCCGGTTGGTTTACGGTCGCCTTCTGTGCCTATCGACGATTACGCTGCGTACGCGATCGCGCTCCGCTGGTTGCGTGCTCGCCCTGAGGCGGAGTCAGGCTGAAGAGCTGATCAGCTAGGGGCCGATCAGTTAGGGCCTGATCAGTTCAAGCCGTCTTCTTCGCCCACGTCCATCAGTTCGCGGGCGGCCTGCTCGGTGACGTCCAGCACGGCGCTGATCTCGCCAGCCAGCAGCCGGATGGCGCGGCGGTACGCCTGGCGGTCGAGGTCGGGCAGGCCCCGCTCGAGATCCCAGCGGCGCAGTTCGCTAGCGAGGGTGGCGATCTGGTAAGGGTCGCCAGTGGTGAGCAGGTCGGTGACCTTACGGTGGCGCGCGGCCCACTGCTTAGGCAGGGTGATGCGGCCGTTCTGCAGGCGTTCCAGGACGCTCTGCACTTCTTCCTTGGTTAGCGCCGGGCGCAGCCCGGTGCCCTGAGGAGCGCTGACGGGCACGTAGGCGCGGGAGGTACCGTTAGGGAAATCTACCTGGTAGTACTGCTGGTTGGTGCCGCCGACCGTGCGCATGGTCGTGCCGGCGACGAGACCCACGCCGTAAGGTGGGAGGACGACGCGGTCGCCCGATTTGAACGTCTTACCTGTATCCTTCAATGCTATTACGCTCCCTTCAATCCGAGGCGCCCTGGCAACGGCGCAGTGCAGGCGTGCGCCTCAGCTGCTGGTCGAGTTGGGTGTTTTAGGGGTTTCCGCTTGTGTTCTGGTGGGCTTGATGGGGGCTCCGCCATACACATGCACGTATGTCATCTTAGCAGATTAAGTGCATTTTTGCACGCGGTCAAAGTTTCGTGTGGGTAACGTTCACGAGCCGGTGGGCGGACTTATTGCACCGCCAGTGGCGCGCCCCTCGCGTGTGGAGCGCAGGGTGATGAGCACGCCCGCCAGCAGTATGACCGCGCCTACCAGGGTGAGGAGCGAGGGGACCTCGCCGAACACGATGAGGGCCAGCAGCCCGGAACCGAGCGGCTCTAGGAGCAGCGCCGTGGCTACCACCGTGGGGTCTAATAGCTTGGCAGCGTAGTTGATGCCCGTATGCCCGATGAGCTGCGGCATGAGGGCCAAGAGGAGGATCCAGGCGTAGGTGGCGCCCGGGTAGCCGAAGTAGTCGTGCCCGAAGATGGCGGGCAGGGGCGCGAGCAGCACGGCAGCTACGGCGTAAGCGGTGCCGGCGTAGGCGTCCAGCCCAACGCCGAGGCGCTGCACGCTGCGGCCCAGCAGGATGTAACCAGCGCCGGCTACAGCGCCAAGGAGCGCCAGGGCGTCGCCTAACAGCGGCTCGGAGCCGCCGGAGAGATCGCCGAAGCCGATGGTGGCGGCGCCCGCCACGGCCATCAGCACGCCTACCAGCACGCCGAGGGTGGGAGCCGTGCCGAGGAACAGCCACGCCATGAGCGCCATCCAGAGGGGCGCCGTGGACGCCAGCGAGACGCTGGCAGCTACCGAGGTGAAGGAGAGCGACGATATCCAGGCCGCGAAGTGCAGCGCCAGAAGCGCGCCCGCCCCGACGGTCAGCCACGCCGTGCGCTTAGTTAGCGGCGTGCGGCGCAGGCCGCGTAGCGTCACCGGCAGCATGACCAGGGCGGCGATAGCCATGCGGTACAGCGCTACCACCACGCCGGGCGCGTCAGCCAAGCGGATGTAGATGGCCGCTAGGCTCACTGCTAGTAGCGCCACCGCCAGGACGATCCAGACGCGGCGGGGCGCCACCGCGGGCGCGGTGGTCGTAGCTACCGGGCTGGCCGACTCGCTCACGGAGTCGTCCGCGCCACCTTCACACGCGCCATAGCCGCCACGCTGCACTCACGCCCGCCATAGCCGCCATGCCGCCACGAGCCAGCCACCTATCATGAGAGCGCCGCCTACCGGCGCCACCGCGCCGAAGAAGCCCGGCGCGCCCGCTACCAGCAGGTACAGGCTGCCGCAGAAGATAACCGTGCCGGCTAGCACAACCAGCGCGGCACGTGGGGCGCCTCGGCCCAGCCAGCCGAACGCTGCCAGGAGCATGAGGCCCAACCCTGAGTAGATCTGGTAGCGCACGCCTGTCTGGAACGTGTCCAGCCGGGCGGGGGTGACCAGGTCGGTTAGTGAGTGGGCGCCGAACGCCCCCAGGGCCACACCCAGGCCCACCAGCAGGGCGCCCAGGCCGGCCGCTTGTGGGGGCGTCAGGGCCGGGGAGGCGCCTGCGTGCGTAACGGGGTTGGGGTCGGTGGCGGCTCTGTGCGCGGCTCGGCTCATACTGCTCCTAGCTTCACCCGAAGCGCGCGTCCGCGTCAAAGGTTCAGCACCCCGGAACCCCTTAGCAGCGCCAGGGCGGGCAGCGTCGGCAGCGCGCACCAGCGTAAGAGGGTCCTCACGGTAAGTTGGTTTCCTGGTCAAGAACTGCTTCAGGAGCCGACGAGATGACCTATTTCCCTAGCGACTTCGTGTGGGGCGTATCCACGTCCGCGTACCAAGTGGAGGGTGCGCCCACCGCCGGCGGTAAGGGCGAGTCCATCTGGGACCGCTTCAGCCACCAGCCCGGCGTTATCCGGGACGGCAGCACCGGCGACGTTGCCACCGACCACTACAACCGCTTCCAGGAGGACGTGGACCTGCTGGCTGAACTGGGCGTGGGCGCGTACCGGCTCTCCGTCTCGTGGCCGCGCCTCATGCCGGACGGCCGCGGCCCTTTGGCGGCCGCCGGCTTCGACTTCTACGACCGCCTGTTCGACCGCCTGGTCGCTGCCGGGGTGGAGCCGTGGGTGTGCCTGTATCACTGGGACTTGCCGCAGGCGTTGCAGAACCGCGGCGGCTGGACCCAGCGCGACACCGCTTACTGGTTCGCGGATTACGCCCAGGTAGTGGCGGAGCGCTTCGGTGACCGGGTGCCCGTTTTCCTCATGCTGAACGAACCTAACGTGCACGCCTTGCTGGGGCACCTGGCGGGGCTCCACGCGCCCGGGTTGCAGGGGTTATCCAATTACCTGGCCGCCGTTCATCACCTGAATCTGGCCGCCGGCGAGGGCCTGCAGCGGCTGCGTGAGGTAGGGGAGTGGCGGCTCGGGACGGTGGTGAACCTGCAACCCATAGTGCCCGCCTCCGACTCGGAAGACGACGTGGCGGCTGCAGGGCTGGCCGACGAGGCGTACAACCGCGCCAGCCTTGACCCACTGCTTCTCGGTAGTTACCCACCCAACCTAGCGCCGCTCATGCAGGTGGTCATGCGGGCTGGTGACGAGGAGACCATGCGCCAGCCAGTGGACCTGCTCGGCGG
>JBBAFX010000016.1:0-17104 GCA_041655195.1 Trueperaceae bacterium | reverse complement strand
GGGTTAGGTAGCGCGCTCGCTTCAGGCATCCTTCTGCATCACGAGTTGCTGCCCTTGGCGAGCCAGCTCGGCGAGCCTGCGCTTACCGTCCTCGACCGCCTCACCGATCTCGCGCGCGTTGCTGGTCGACTGCTTACGCATCTCGTCGATGATCTGGTACGAGCGCTCCTGGTAGTTCACTACGGAATCCACCAGCTTCTTCACGGCGTCCGCGCGGATGGTGGGCCCGTAACCGGCGCGCAGCGCGGCTTCCTGCACCTTGCCGCCTATCTCGGCCACGGTCTCCAGCGACTGGCTCACGCCTTCCTTCATGGCCTCCAGCGCCTGGGTGGACTCGTGCAGGCCGTGCAGGCCGGTGAACGACGCCGTGAGGGCCGTGAGCACCGTCTCGTTGGTGCCGAAGAAGGAGATGGCCTGCTGACGCACGCGCTGCTTGGCGGTGTTCGTCTGCATGAGGCGCGCCATGACCACCTCGGAGGTGTTGTAGCTGATGGTGAGGTTGTCCGAGAGGTCCTTAGCGATCTGGTAACGGCCGTCGGTGGTCTGCAGGGCGCGCACGCGTTCGTCGCGGGCGAGTTCCAGCCGCGCCTGCGTAGCGGGGTCGCCACCGTCGTAAGCGTCGACCTCGGCCATGGCCGCCTGCAGCGCGGCGTTAGCTGCGTTCAGTTCGGCTTCGGCCTTCTCCAGCACCTCGAAGGCGAGGACCTCGGACTCCTTGAGGGCGCCGCGGAAGTCCATGTACGCCTCGAGGATGGTCTGCTCGCGGCGGATCTGGTCGCCGGCGTCCTTGGTGACGTCTAAGTACGTGCTCTTGATCTTGTCGAAGCGCGAAGCGATGTCGCCGCGCGTGACCTTCATCCAGACGTTGCTGAGACGCTCGAAAGTGGAGAGCTTGCCGTCCTCCAACTGGTCGACCATGGACTTGGCGTCGTCGCGGATGGAGTTGAACGACTTGGTGATCTCCTCGTAGCGCGTGCCGATCTCCATGGCCTGCACCTGCTCGCGCACCACGTCGTTGAACAAGGACGCCTGCGCCAGCGTGCGGGTGATGGCCACGATGCGCTCCTGGTCGAGGTCGGAGATCTCGTCGAGCAGCGCCACGATGGGCGCCTCGTGGCTGTTGACGCTGGAGGGCACCAGACCCAGGTTGCGGAGTCCAGCCATGGCCTTGTCGAGGTACTGGAGGGGAGTGGACCGTACCAGCTGGTTCTCGGTCGGGGCGCTGGTCTGGTTGCCGGACGTTTCGGTGGAGTCGCTCATGGGTTCCCTCTCTCTAGCGAAGACGCGGGGCGCCGAAGTATGCGGTGGGTGGTTGGCGGCTGGCGCCGCAGCCATGACTAATCATCGTGTGTGACCGGCCCCTACGCAAGTGCGCTCGTCCCCAGGCGGTACCGTTAGGTATGCGAAGAGGCGTGCATGGCTAGCGGTGAGCGCTCGGGGCCCGGCGGGGGTAGCGACCGTGCGGTGGTGGGCGAAACGGTGGGCGGTGACCTAGCAGGTCGCAGGTTGCGCCTACGCGAGTTAGGCATCTCGCCCGGGGTGCTGAAGCCGGGCGCCCGCAACGACATAACGGACGTGGCGGGCGTGCAGGTCAGCCACGTGACCCTCTTCGAGGGAGAAGCCGTGCGCACGGGCGTGACGGCGGTGCTGCCGCACCCCGGTAACCCGTACCGGCAGCGAGTGCCCGCGGGGCTGGCGGTGGGTAACGGCTACGGCAAGCTCATCGGCGCCACACAGGTCGTGGAACTGGGCGAGCTGGAGACGCCCATCGTGCTGACCAACACCCTCTGCGCCGCGCGGGCCGCAGACGCGCTCGTTACCTACATGCTGGAAATGCCAGGCAACGGCACGGTCCGCTCCATCAACCCGTTCGTGGGCGAAACGAACGACGGCGTGCTTAACGACATCCGGGCCAGGGCCGTGACGCACGATCACGTGCTCGATGCGCTGGCCGCGGCCGCGCCCGAACCCGTGCAGCAGGGCGCCGTGGGGGCCGGCACGGGCACGGTAGCGTTCGGATACAAGGGCGGCATCGGTTCCGCCTCGCGGCGCCTGCCGCCCGCGTTGGGCGGTCACACGGTCGGAGCGTTGGTGCAGACGAACTTCGGCGGCGTGCTGCAGGTGGCGGGCCTGCCGGTGGGCGTGCGGGCGAGGCGCCACTACCTGAGCGAGGAGCTGGCGGGCGCCGACAGCCCGGACGGGTCGATCATGATCGTGCTGGCAACCGACGCGCCCCTCTCGGACCGTAACCTCACCCGGCTCGCTGCCAGGGCCATGGCCGGGCTCGCCCGGACGGGCGCGGCCATGTCGAACGGCTCTGGCGACTACGCGGTGGCGTTCTCCACAGACGAGAGCGTCAGGCGCTTAGGCGGCGGCGCTGCGCCGCGCCGAGTGCGTGAAGCGGCGGCCGGTCCGAGTGAGGTGGGCAACGACGCTATGTCGCCCCTCTTCCTAGCTGCCATCGAGGCCACCGAGGAAGCCATCTACGACTCCCTCTGCATGGCCACCACCACGTCCGGGTACCAGGGGCGGGTGGTGGAGGCGCTACCGCTAGAGCTTCTAGACGAGTCTTCGAGGATTTCCAGAAAGCGAGCTGACGAATGAGCCCCAACACACCCGCCCACCCAGACCCTAAGAAGTTCGCCGACCGCGCCCGCCAGTTGCTGGCGGTGGAGGTGAGCGCCGCCGGCGTGCCGGACCTGGTGCGCCGCAACGACGAGCTGACCCGCGACGTGCACGAGACCTACTCGCGCCTCTCGCGCGCTAAGGACGCGAACACCGCCGACCAGTCGGCCGCGGCCGAGTTCCTGGCGTTCGTCACGCAGGTCATGCCCGAGATGCAAGTGCTGGGCGACGAGATGGCGCGCAAGCTGCTGGCGGTGGAGGGTTACGAGCCGCCGGCCGAGTTGGCTACGGCCTGGGCCACCATGCGCGACGACGTGGAGCTGTTCCGGCCCGAGAACGTGGAGCTAAGAGCCCAGCTAGATGAGTTAGGGCAGCGCTTCGATCAGCTCATGGGCACGCTCGAGATAGAGGTGGACGGCCAGCGCCTCACCTACGAGGCGGCTGGCGCTCTGCTGGAGGAGCCGGACCGCGCCAAGCGCGAGCGCGTGTACCGCGCCATAGACGAGGCGCGCGAGGCCCTGCGGCCCCAGCTGAACGAGATCTTCCTACAGATGCTCGCCCTGCGGCACCGCACGGCGCAGAACGCCGGACTGGCGGACTTCCGCGAGTACAGCTGGCGTCTGCTTCACCGCCACGAGTACACGCCAGACGACTGCCTGCGCATGCACGACGCTGTGGCCGAGGTGGTGGTGCCGCGCCTGAAGCAGGTGTACGAGCGGCGCAAGCGGATCATGGGTCTCGACACGTTACGGCCCTACGACCTGAGGCCCGACGTGCGGGGACGCGCGCCCCTCAGGCCGTTCAACACGGTTGCGGAGCTGGAGGAGGGCCTGGTGCGCATGTTCTCCGCTGTGGACCCCGCGGTGGGGGAGGGCTTCGAGCAGCTGCGTGACGGCTGGCTGGACATAGAGTCGCGCCCCGGCAAGGTGCCCGGTCTCGGTTACCAGTCGTACTTCGCCGCTTCGCGCATGCCGTTCATCTACATGAACGCCGTGGGCACCGACGACGACATGTTGATCATGCGTCACGAGATGGGCCACGCCCTGCACACGCTGCGCACGCAGGAGCGCTGGCCGCTGCTGGTGCACATGTCGGATAGGCCCGAGATGAACGAACTCGCGTCGCAGGCACTGGAGTTCCTCACCCTGCCGTACCTGGAGGCCACCAAGGGGGGCTTCTACAGCGCCGAGGACGCGCAGCGCTCACGCGCGTCGCTGCTGGTGCGGGCCCTCGAGTTGCTCGTGCAGGCGTGTCGCATAGACGCTATCCAGCACTTCATCTACACCCACCCTGGGCTGCAGGACGGCACCGGGCCAAACGCGGAAGAGATAGACGCCGCCTGGCTCGAGATCGGGGCACGGTTCGATGTCGGCGTGGATTACATGGGTTTCGAGCGCTCGCAGAGCCGCGGCTGGCAGTACTTCCATGTGTTCCAGATTCCGTTCTATTACATCGAGTACGCCATCGCGTACCTAGGGGCGCTGCAGGTGTGGGAGCGGGCGCGTGAGGACCAGGCGGCGGCGCTCAAGGATTACCTGGAGGCCCTGTCGCTAGGAGCCACCCGGCCCCTCAACGAACTGTACGAGGCCGCCGGCATCAGCTTCGACTTCGACCGCGCGATGATCGAGCGGCTCACGGACCTGGTGGTGCAGGAGCTGGGGGACGAGGCGTAAGGGTAAGCAGGCTCGCCCTGCCGGACCGGTCATACTGCGGCGTTTCGGCGGCCATGTCATAGGCTGCCTATCATATGGACGGCATTTCGACCCATGTCATAGGCACGGAGCTACATGGAAGCAATTCGCCCTAGTCCAGATAGCTATCCAGCACATTGCGCAGCATCGCCAGCCGGTCACGGCGCCTCTCAGGCAGGGTGTTCCAGTAGTAGGCTAGGGCGCCGAGAGCTATTCCCAAAGCCCAGGCACGGCCTCTTAACCACTCGGCTTCGGTCACGCCGAGCTTAGCGGCGAAGAGCGCCCTAGCGGGCGCATCCAATATCTCCCAGGCGCCGTGAAGGTCGACGGTCGGGTCGCCCACCGACACCGAACCGAGGTCTAGAACCGCGACAATGCGGCCGTTCGCTACCAGAAGGTTCTCGGCTACCAGGTCGCCATGGTACCAGCGGTCGGGCCCGGCCCCTTGGGCGCCGGGAAGCGTTAGCGCCTCCTCCCACAGCACTTCGGCTTTCACTAGATCGACATCGAGTCCGTCCAAGGTCCTGCACTGGTCGATGTAAGTGCGTACTGCGGAGTCGAAACCCGCTAGAGCGCTACCTCGGTACCAGCGTAGTTCGGGCCCCGGGTCGGCAGGCACCTCTAGCGCGCGCAGTGCACCGATGACGTTGGCAAGGTCTTCGGCAAGGGCCGACCGCACTGCAGCCGCTTCAACGCCCGGTTCAACGCCCGGTTCTGCGCGCACGGGGTGCTCACCTTCGAGCCAGCGCGTAACCGACCAATTTTCCGGATACCCGAAGCCGGGGTTGCCAACCGTAACGACTTGCGGCACGGCAATAGGCAACGCATCAGCCAAAAGTGGCGTCCAGCGCGCTTCCTTGATAATGCTCGCGCCGCCGCCGGGCCGCCTTGGCAGCCTCACCAGCAGGTCAGGTCCGAGACGGTACAGGGTGTTGGTGGACCCGGCCGCCTTCAGCTTGGTTAGGGGCTGAAGTGCATGTTCCGGTAGATCGCGGTCCACCAGGGAGCTGACCATGGCGTCCTCGATATGCAGGTCGTCTGAATGCAACGACGTCCCCAATTCACGTTCACTTTCTACGCAGCGCGCGCGCCCGCGCGATTATGGCCGCTTCTTTGGCTGCGCCCGCTTCCTCTATCGAGCGGTACTTGTATATCCCCGGTGGGAAGAGGGGCGGCAGTTGGTGTGAAAGCTCACCAAAATAGGCTTCGGCTTTCCGTCTTGCCTCTGGGTCATTAGGGTCATGGCCCTCGGGCGGCGGCACGTCCTCGATGCTGCGGAAACGCTTAATGGGCACGGTCGTCTCCCTCTTACAACGAGCACGGCACATCTGCGCCTCACCGCGAAGTTCAGAAAACGCGGACTAGAGCCGCACTACCTCCACCGCGCCCGGCGAATCGTACAGCTTCACTTCGGGGTGCTCGTCCTCGAAGTACTTGATCTCGCCCTCGAACCTGAAGAGCGCCACGGCCTGGTCGTCCTGGTCGTGCACCAGCATGCCGAAGCGCACGGGCTTGGCGGGCGTTTGGTCCAGCCAGCGGATGACGCGGTACGGCTGCTGGTCCTGGTACAGCTCCACGCCGTACTCCTCCTTCATGCGGTGCTCGAACACTTCGAACTGCAGCTGCCCCACGGCGCCGAGGATGGGGTCGCGGGCGCCCTGTGCGGGGTAGAAGAGCTGCACCACGCCCTCCTCCGTCAGCTGCTCGAGGCCCTTACGGAACGCCTTATGGCGGTCCGTTTGCTTGGGCCGCACGATCACGAACCGCTCAGGTGCGAAGCGCGGGAAGCTTGGCAGGTGCACGGCGCCCTTGCTGCTGATGACGTCGCCGATACGGAAGGTGCCCGGGTTGATCAACCCCAATATGTCGCCGGGGAACGCCTCGTCGACTGTGGCGCGCTCGTCGGCGAACATGGTGTGCGCCCGCGCCAGCTTGACCTCGCGGCCGGTGCGCCCGTGCACGGCGTGCACGCCGCGGTGGAACACGCCCGATGCCACCCGCACGAACGCCGTGCGGTCGCGGTGGCGCGGGTTCATGTTGGCCTGCACCTTGAACACGAACGCGGTGAACTCCTCGTCGGTGGGCTGCGCCTCGCCGTCCGTGGTGGGCAGCGGTCCCGGCGGTGGTGCTAAGTCCAGGAAGTGGTCCAGGAACACCTCCACGCCGAAGTTGGTGAGCACGCTGCCGAAGAACACGGGCGTCATCTGGCCCGCCAGGAACTCAGCTTCGTCGAAGGTGGGCAGCGCCACGTCCAGCAGCTCGATGTCTTCAATGAGCTGGGCCTGCGCGTCGGCGCCGAGCAGTTCGGCGAGCTTGGGGTCGTCGGGCGAAACCGTCACCACGGGCGCCTGGCGCGCGTTCTTCTCGGTGCGCTCGTACAGGTGCAGGCGACCGGTGGGGCGCTCGTACACGCCCTTGAAGTCGGGACCCGAGCCGATGGGCCACGTGAGCGGCACGGCCACGATGCCCAGCACGCGCTCCACCTCGGCCAATAGGTCGAACGGGTCCTGCGCGGGCCTATCCAGCTTGTTGATGAACGTGAAGATGGGGATGCCGCGCTCGCGGCTGACGGTGAACAGCTTGACCGTCTGCTCCTGCACGCCCCTAGCGGCGTCGAGCAGCATGACGGCGCTGTCGGCGGCCGTGAGGGTGCGGTAGGTGTCCTCGCTGAAGTCCTGGTGGCCCGGGGTGTCCAGCAGGTTGAGGATGTAACCGTCGTAATCGACCTGCATAGCTGCGGAGCTGATGGAGATGCCGCGCTCCTTTTCGATGCTCATCCAGTCCGACGTGGCGGCCGCGCCGCCCATGCGCCCCGACACCGAACCAGCCTCGCGGATGGCGCCGCTGTACAGCAGCAGCTTCTCGGTGAGGGTGGTCTTACCCGCGTCCGGGTGCGAGATGATGGCGAACGTGCGGCGGCGCGCCACCTCCTGCGACAAGCGGGTAGCGCCCGTGGCGCCGGCGGCGGGGGTCTTGGGGGCTGAAGAACCGGGAGAAGCGTCTCGCATGCGGCGCTAAGTGTACTCGCTGAGGCCGCCATGGGCAGGCGCTCGGGAGACGCGGTCGGGGGGCCGCAACAGGGTTCGGGCTGGTTTCTGCTCGAGCCTGGCGCCCCGCGTAACCTCTCGCTGCCAGGCCCACATTGACGAAAGTTTGACGGCATGCGAGTACTGTGGGTGCAACCTCTTCACTTCACTTCCTGCGGCCCGCCGCGGACGGAGCGTTCACATGAACAACAGATCTGAATGGAACTCCGGAACTTCCGGCAAGGCACGCCGGATCATCAAGCTGCTGCTGACCGTGGCGCTGCTGTTTGGCGCGCCAGGCGGTCCGCAACTGGTGGCTGCACAGGCGCAGAACTCGGAACTTGCCGCTGCCCGACAGCAGCTGAACTCCATTTACGACCCGCTGGAGGTCATGCGCGCCGAGCTCGACAGGAAGACGTTCGACCCGGGCGCACTGGGCCTGGAGCTCGCGTTCGAGGACGCCGAGTTCATCGTGGAGCACGTCAACCGAGTGGTGCGCTTCGAGCCTTACAAGGGCGTGCTGCGGGGTGCTCAGGGCACCCTCGCCGGGGGTGGCGGCAACGCCATCGACCAGGCTCTCCTTACGGCCGTCCTGCTTTTCGACGCGGGTTACGAAGCGGAGATACGCGGAACCAGCCTCACGGACGATCAGGTGGCGGTGCTTCTGGGTCAACTCGTGCCCGGCGATGACGCCTCGGCGCCTCTTGCTCAGGCGGCGCCGGAGTTGGGACTGGATATCGACCTGGCCGAGGTGGAGCGGCAACTGGCCGCCGAGATCGCAGTGCTGGAGAGCGACGTGGCGCGGATGGACGCGCTGCTTGCAGGCGTCACGCCTTCGAGCTCTGACGCCCGAGCAACGCTGATGGACGCTGCACGGGAGTACCACTGGGTGGCTTACAGGTTCTCGGGGGGCGACGAGTGGGCCGAAGCGCACCCGGTGTTCGGCGGTGAGGTGCCCCAGGAGTTCTTGGGCTTGGAGGCAACTCAGGCCTTCTCTGGCCAGATTCCCGAAGAGCTTCAGCACCGCTTCAGGTTCGAGGTATTCATCGAGCGACGCTTGGGTGACGAGCTGGTGGTGGCGCCCCTCATGGAAGCATGGGAGCGGCCGGTAGCCAACATGTACGGGGTGGCCCTTACTTACGCCAACGTGCCCGACGGCGCGGAGGCGGTTCAGGACGTCGGAGACGTGGACGCCCTCATGGCCGCCACCAACTTCTTCTACCCGATGTTGGAAGGCGACCTGCCGGCGGGCGGTCAGGCCTTCGACATGCTGGGCACCCTGGTGCCGCCCGAAGCCGCCAATAGTCCGTTCGCGGCGGTGTTCCAGTCGCTGTCCGGAGCCATGTCGCAAGGCATAGGCGCGCTAGGCAGCATAGGTTTCGGATCGGATTCGGAACCTGAGCCCATCGACGACGCGGTGAGCCTCACAGCGCAGTGGTTCGAGTTCACGTTCATCGCGCCGGGCGAGGAGCCCGTAACCCACAGGCGCATGGTGGTGGACCGCCTGGGCTCCGAGTCACGGGCGGCCGGCACGGTGCGCCTGAACCCCGAAGTAAGCGAGAAGGACGCCTTCGCGGCGCTGGCCAGTGCGCACACCCTGATGCTCGACCCCGGCCGTTACGCCGAGGCGTACGTGCAGGACCGCTCGCTCGAGTCGGTCATCGCCATGCGCGAGTTCGTGGACCGCGCGCTCGTTTGCGCACTAGAGGGCACGCAGCCGCCGGAGATGACCTCCGCCCAGAGCGACCTGGAAGCGCCGCTCGCACCGCTCACGCTCTTCTCCGCGTTCGGGGACGCTCCGGCGGACGACGAACTGTTGAGTTACCGGCCGGCGCCGGCCATGGTCATCATGAGCCAACGCATCGACGGTACCCACGCGCAAGTGGACGTGGTGGCCAACCCGCGCTGGAGCCTGCGGGTTGGCGCCGACGGCGTCTACTTCGACGCGGCCGCTAACCGCCGGGCAGGTGTGTGGGAGACGCGCGTGGAGGAGTTACCGCTCGCCGCCACCGGTGAAGCGGTGGTCCCCGCCTTCACCGCGCTCGAGGGCGTAGGGAGCCTGGAGGGCTTGCGACTCATTGGTGCAGCCGAGATCGGCGCCGTGGAGACGCTGGACCTGCCGTTCGAAGCGCGGGCGGCTATCGCGGACGACCTGGCCAAGGGTTACAGCGTGGTTCTGCCGGCCGAGCACAGTGTGCAGCGGGTGGCGGACGTAGGTTGGTGGCGTGTGGACCCGGTGACGGGCGAAACGCTCGGCCGGGGTGGCGATGGGCGCGGTAACGCGTTCGTTGAGTACCTGACCACGTTCGAGGTGAGCATGGCCATCACCGCTGGCTTCACCGTCTACGGGGTTCACGAGTGCACCAAGATCGCAGATCCGCACGTTGCCGGCTGCTGCATCGTTCAGAACATAGCTATGGCCGGCGTGGGAATGGCAGTCGGCGTCGGGCTGGGCATCTACTACGGCGCAGGCAAAGCCCTTCAGTTATTCATCGGGTTGGACGTGGTCGGTAACGTGGCGGGAACCTTCCTCCCTACCGTCTGCAGTTAGTCGGTCCGGCTGCCAAGGGGTCCCGACTCCGCTCGGCTGGCGCTGGCGCTGGGTTCAGCTGACGAGAGCCTGCGTGGAGTCCTGCGGCTCGAGGCCCGTCTCCTCCCTCAGGCGCTCGGCGAACTCCTCGTAGCGCCTGCGCGCCTCCACGTGCCTGCGGCGTCTTAGCAGGTGCTCCAGTAGCTGATGGAGCGCCTCCTCGTTCAGCGGGTCGAGTTCGAGGATCCTCGTTAGGAACCGGCCGGCGTCCTTAGCGCTTGTGTCCGCGGCCGTGTGCAGGGCGGCGAGCACCTGCTCGCGGAGCCAGGAGCGGTGGTGCTCCATCTGCCCCAAGTCCACGCTGGGAGCGAAGGGCTCCTGGTAGAGCTTCAGCACACTGTCGTGGTCGTCGGCCGCTAGAGCGGCAATGAGCCTGTGATAGTCGCTCTGCACGCGCTGTAGGCCGTCGTCGCGCAGGAAGTGGCTGCTGCCCCACGGTTCCAAGATCTTCCTCAGGGCGCTCAGCTGCACGCTCAGGTTGTTCCGCTGCCGCAGGACGTGGGCGTCCGGCCAGATGGCGTCCGCCGCTTCCTCGCGGCTGAGGCCCAGCAGCAGCATGACCAGCAGTTGCATGGGCCGCTCGGTGAACTCGAGTTTGCGCCCCGCGAAGCTCACGTTCAGCTTGCCGAGCACGTCCACGTGCAGGTCGGGCAGTTCCTCGAGGCGCGCGCTGATGGCCTCCTTCCAGTCGGTGGCGAGCAGGTCTTCGATGTCGTAATGCTTCGCCAACTCCGGCCTGGTTTTCGGCAGCGCTTCCACCGGGACGTGTCCGGGGAGCAGCCGTGCGCCAGCCGTGGAGAGAGCCAGGAAGCTCTCCAGGTCGGCTGGATCGCGGCTGACGATGTAACGGGACGCCAGGAGATAGATTTTGAACGCGCGTTCGTCCTGACCTTCCAGAGCGCCGTCTATTAGTCTTAGCGCCTCGTCGCGGTCCGGGAGGTGCCGCGCGTAGGCGGCTGTGGCCAGCGCGGGGGCGGGCACCTTTTCGAAGTAGTACTCCGCTCTGTCCGGTGACGTGCTTATGGCGTACATGGCTATCAAGTCCAGCGTGTGGTCGTTTTGCCATAGTTGCGCCCGCGCGAAAAGGTCCGGGAACGCCGCCGCGTCACCGTCTATGGCGGCTAAGGCAGCGCGGGCCTCGAGCCCGACAACCGGGCTGGCTTTCTCCCAGCTCAGAGCCTGAACTAGGTGTTCGCGTGCGCCCGCGCGGTCGCCCGCCCACGAGAGCAGCATGGCGACGTCGCGGCACTGCCCCGGCGCGTCGCTCGGGTAGAGCCGCCATACGTCCGCCAGGGCGCTGGTCTGAGCGGCCAGGCGGCCGTCGTAGTCTCCCAGCGTGTCCCAGCGGTTGAGCGCCAGGTTGATGTGGCAGGCTATGCGGAACCTGGAGTCGGGCGGCAGGATCCGCAGCGCCCGCTCCAGCAGAGCAGACGCCGCGTCGTGATCGCCGCCCACCACGTGAACGTACGAGGCGTCCGCCAGGAACCTACCCGCCATCTCTGGGTCCGCGCTCTCCAGCAGTGCCTCCGCGCGGTCCATGACTCCAACTGCGGCCGAGCGGTCCGTGAGCGCCAGTGACCAAACCAGGCCCTTGAGCGCGAAGAGCTCCTCCGTCTCGTCCAGCCCGCCCTGATCCAGGGCTGCCTGGAAGCGGCCCACGGCTTCGGTGTGGCGACCGAGCACCGTGTTGGCCATGCCGGCCGTCACGTGGCGCCTGGCGGAAACGGGGGTACGCGCCGCAGCGTCCCAGCGCAGCACAGTCTGCGGTGCCTGCCGGCTAAGTTGCGTTTGGGGGTCGTCCAGCAAGGGAGCCAGTTCGTCCAGGGCGCCTAGCTTCTCGAGCGCCTCCCCGTACAGCAGTCGAGGCAGCCGCGGAGCCGCCTCCTTGAGGGCGCGTAGCGCTTCGGCAGCGTGATTGGCGAGGATGTGCTCGGCCAATAGGGTGTGGAGCCTGTAACCCGAAACTCCCGACTGAACGAAGCCGTTACTGGCCAGGCGCGCTGTCTCCTTGGTGCCGGCATCGGCGGGTAGGTCGGGCAGCGTGGAGAGCAGGAGGGCCTCCTGCCACTCGGCCGGAGCGAGGCTGCCGCGGAGGCCGCTAAGCAGCTGCTGCCCGTCGGGCAGCTCACCCGTAAGGGCGGCGAAGTGCAGAGGCAGTGGCCAGCCCCCCGCTTGCTGCCAGAGCTCCTTCCAGCCCTCGGCGTCCGACATGAGAGCCGAGGCTTCCCGTTCGGTGAAGCCGAGTTGCGAGGAGCGCAGGTGCGTGAGGCGCCCGCTGGTCAGGAGCCTGGGGATCTCGGAGGTGCGTAGCGGCCCACGGCTGGCGAGGAGCAACAGCCCGCGCGGGTCCCGCAGAAGCGGCACGAGTTCCTCGTGGTCCGCTAGGTTCTCCAAGTCCTCGAGCACGAGAACGGTCGGCTCGGACCACAAGGTCTCGAGGACCGCTCCCCACGGTGAGCTTGTCGGCAGGCTTAGGCCGTCGGCGACGGTGCGGCGCAGGTCGTCCGCGTCTGCCGCTAACCAGATCACCCGCCAGCCCTCGGGCTCAAGCGAAGCGGCCCACTGGCTGGCCAGAACACTCTTGCCATAGCCGTACGGCGCCTCTAGCCAGACCACGGAACCCGGTCTCTCCGGAAGTAGCGATAACAGTCTTGGCCTAGGCAGGTAGCGGCTGGTTCGAGGTCTAAAACTCATCATTTGGCTGTTAGAAGCATACCTTTAGGCCGTTCCGCGCGGGCGTTCGGCGGCCGTTTAAGGCGCGGCTAATACCCCTCCCATTACCCTGCATGCAAACCACGAGCTTGCGGGCGGAGGACTGGCCAGCACGTTGCCAGCGGGGGACTCATGGCCCAAGAAGGGACGAATATGAGGATGCGGAAACCACTTGTACTCTTGATTGCGGGCGCCGCGCTCCTGACCATCATGGCCGCTTGCACTCCCACGTCGGATGGCCCAGAGCTAGACGCCTGCGCCAGCCCAAGCATGTTGGCAGAGATACCTGACCGTAATCTGCGTACGGCGGTAGTCGAGTCGTTAGGCAAGCCGCAAGTGACCTGCGGGGACCTCGCGTCGATAGTGGCCCTAAGAGCCTTCGACGTTGGGATAGGGAGCATGGAGGGCCTGCAGCACGCCACCAGCCTCCAGCAACTCTTCTTACAGGTAGGCACCATATCTGACCTCTCACCCCTGGAAGATCTCCCGCTGCGCGACCTGGCGCTTAGCGGCAATGCCATCACCGACCTCTCGCCTCTACGCGGCATGACCTCGCTGGAGCAGCTGCGGGTGGACAACAACCCAGATCTGGCCGACCTGAGCCCGTTGGCGGGGTTACCGGCCTTGGAGCTGCTGCACGTGTTCAACACCGCGGTCACGGACCTCAGCGTGGCCACAGAGCTACCCGCGTTGCGGGACCTGGCGTTCAGGGCGCCACTCGACGATCATGCGGTCATCACACAGGTGCCCAACCTGACGACCCTCACGGTGTACGACCTCCCAGTGCTGGACCTGCCTCTGCTGGAGGAGTTGGACGGCCTCCGCGCGCTCAGACTCTACGGACACCTGGGGCGCTACGAGGACGTTAGCTTCCTAGCGCGCCTGACCCAGATCGAGGAGCTGGCGACCAACAAGCTGCCGGAGAACGACGACCTCACGGTCATAGGTGGCATGACCAACCTGAAGGTGCTCGGCCTGAACCTCAACTTCGTCAGTGACCTGACGCCTTTGCTGGCACTCGAAGATCTGACAATTCTCGACGTGCGTAACAACTGCCTGCCCGCCGCCATGGAGAACGAACCCACGGCCATGGCGTTGGAGGCGCGGGGAGTGAACATCCAGTACCTGCCGCAGCGCACCAGCGGCTGCTAGCCCGTCACCAGGCTTGAACTAGGAAGGGCGGCGCTGTTCGTAGCGCCGCCTCTCTCTTGGGTCTCGTTGGATCAGCGCCTGCGGCGCAGCCTTTCTAGCGCCCCGCTCATGCTCACGCGCATGCGTTCGAGGGCGGCGGAGAGGTCGTCGAGCTCGTCGTTCGAGCGCAGGCTCACGGGCTCGTCCAGGTCGCCGCGGCTGATCTCGTCGGCCTTCTGGGTCAGGGTCAGCACGTTGTTGGTCAGCCGGCGCGCGCGGGTGGCCGCGATGAAGATGGCCAAGAGCAGCGGGATGAGGCTGAAGAGCAGAACGTTGATGACGATGCGGTTCACCTGCTGGGTCACGGCCTGGTCGGTCACGCCCACCACCACGGCGCCGATGGCCTGGTTGCCGGACATGAGCGGCTGCGCCACGATCTCGATGCGCTGACCGCCGGACGCCTCCACGTTGCTGGTAGCGCCCTCCTCAGCCCAGCCGGTGCGGCCGGAGCCGCCTTGCTCGACCGCGTGGATGGCGCGTTCGCGCACGGCGTTCTGCAGCGCCAGGCTCTCCTCCGGGAAGCTCGAACCGCCGAGGAACGACCCGGAGTACGGGTTGCCGTCGGTGTCGGTGGCGAGGATGAACGACAGGTTCTGGCGCGCGAACGCCTGCCTGGTTATCAGGATGGTCTCGAGGAGCTGCAGGTGGTCTATGCCGTCGCCGCCCGCGCGCTCGAGCGTACTGGAGAGCGTGGCGGCCGTGGCGATGGCGGGGTTGCGGGCCGATTCGAGGAGCTGATCGTAGAGGGCAGGGCGGGCGGTGAACCAGGTGGCGGCCAGCGCCCCGACGATCGTGAGCAACACGGGGATGATGGCGGTGGAGAGCAACTTGGAGCGCAGGCTGCCGCGACGGCGCTTCGGCTTGCCGTCGTCGGCTACGGCCGCGGCCGCTACGGCCGCTTCCACGGCGCCACGGGCGCGTGCGGCGGCGTCAGCGCCGGCCTCTGCGGTGCGGGCGGCCGGCGCGGCGGGTTCTGGTTCCGCCGGTGGCTGCCAGGCTGAGGCAGCGGGTGCATCGTCGCCCGCGCGCGGCGCGAAGTCGGCGTCGGCGTCGAAGGGGCTCGCGTCCACCGCTTCAACTTCGGTCCCCGCCGGGAAGGCAGCTTCCGGCTCGTCCTTGGGCTTGGGTTCGATGATGCGGCTGGAGCGGCCGTAAGCGCGCTCCTCTTCGGTCTCGGTCTGGGTGTCAGTGCCTGACCCCGCGCGGGACTCGAAGCCGTACTCGTCTTCGGGCGTCACCGCGTCGTCAGCGAAGCCGTAACCGGCGGCGTCCTTAGCGGCTCCGTGCTCGGGTTGCCAGTCGGCGCCGTCGCCGGACTCGTCGGCCCAGGCCAGCCCGCTGGCGGGCTCGCCGGACAGCTCACTGGTCCCTTGCCCCAGGCGGGTGTGCACGGCGTGCGTGTCGGCGTTACGGACCTCAGCCTCGAAGCCCGCCTGCTGGAACCGGCGGCCGGCGGCCATGGCTTCGCGCTCACTGACGGAGCGCGTGACCACGTCGGGCAGGCGCTTGATGAGACCCCTCACCTTGGATGGTTCGAGCTTGAGGAGCTCCGCCAGCTTGTTGCCCGCCGCCTCGGCCTCGCCCTCGGGCGGGGCGAAAACGTAAACTACGAACTTTTCGGCCATCACTCACTCCTCACGCGCCACTAGGGCCGTGCTGGCACGCGGCGCGCATTCTGCCCGGGTTCGGGACGAGCCGCCAGGGGAGCGGGTTCAGCGGTTGGGTCTGAGGCCGTGAGCTCTGAGTAACGCCTCGACTCGCCCCTGGAAGGTGGCACGCAGCTGGCCCGGGAACTCCTGTGCGAGCAGCTCGAGCAGGTTAGGCAACTGCGCCTCCGGGACGGAGGAGGCGGTGGCGTCCAGCTCGTCCAGCGACTCGTCCATGACGATGTCCGCCAGCGGCCCCATGATGTCACGCACCAGATCGGTGAGGTTATGAATAAATCCCTCTTCGAGCATCCGACCCTCCGAGATGGAGGCCAGATCGTTCTCGACCAGGATGTTAGCGGCGGACAGTAGCTCGTCCATGGTCACGCCGAGGTTGGCCGCGACCGTGCCGAGCGGGGTTACGCCGTTGAGGTGCGGCAGCATGCGGATGGCCACCAGCGGCAACGCCACGCGCTTGCCCTGCTGGTTGGCAGGCAGGCTGACGGGGGCGAGCACCGTTTCGGGGCCCAGCTGAACGGCGCCGGGATCAACGGCGTGGTCGGTCTGGTAGGCAACCTCGAGCAGGAGCGCGTCGAGCGGCTTATCGACCGTGCGCCTGGGCGCCTTTATGGCGGACTGGAACGCGAAGCGGCCCGTCTTCCACGCGAGCAGCGCCACGAGCGCCTGTACGCCCTCAAGGGCCTGCGTCTCGGCGTGAACCACCTGACCGGTGGACGTGAAGATGGCGCCGGAGACACCGCGCGGGGACTGGAGCCTGAGAACGCCGGTGGCGGAGTTGAGGTTGAGGTATTGGAGGAGGTTCACCAACACTCCTTCCTCGATTTGCCCCTGGATTCTCATGGTATTGGCCCCCGTGGGCAGCACTCGGAGTTCGCGGGATGTGGAAACCTTCCGCCTTGCACAGCGACCTCTAGTATACGCTACCCGCGGTTGCCCGCCCGGCAGCGGGATAAGGAGAAGGCCGATGCGAAAGCGCGTTATTGCACTGTTCATCGCCGCGGGGCTACTTATTGGATCCGCCTTCGGGCAGGACCTGGTGGTCACCGTGACGTTCGACGGCGGCGGTTGGTTCGACCGCTCCTTCAACGAGGGCACGTGGTCCGGGCTCACCCGGGCCGTGCAGGAATTGGCCGGGGAGACGGCCGTCGACGTGCTCATCTACAACGGCAGTGCCGACACCACCGTCACCGCCCTGAGGCGCATGGCGGCCACGCGGCTCGACCTGGTGGTGGCAGCCGGCTTCCTGCAGGCGGACGCCATCAACACCGTGTCGGGCGAGTTCCCTAACACCAGCTTCGTGCTTATTGACGAGGTCGCTACCCCGCGCCCTAACGTGCGCAGCGTGCTGTTCAAGGACCAGGAGGGCTCGTACCTTGTGGGTTACCTGGCCGGCACCATGAGCCAGACCGCTACCGTGGGCTTCGTGGGCGGCATGGACGTGCCCCTCATCCGCAACTTCGCGCAAGGGTACGAGCTCGGCGTGCGCGCCGCCTGCCCCGAGTGCCGCGTGATAGTGGACATGGTGGGTGACGACTTCACCGCCTGGGACGACCCGGATACCGCGTACGGACTGGCCGTCTCGCACCAGCAGCAGGGCGCCGA
>JBBAFX010000015.1:0-18370 GCA_041655195.1 Trueperaceae bacterium | reverse complement strand
TACGTTTCGCCCGCGCTTTCCCTCGCGACGAGCAGCGCCTCAGGCCCTGATCCGCGCCTGGCCGAAGGACGCCCACCCGCACGGGTAGGCCGCCTCTTACGAACCCAAACTAGAGCGAGCCGCCACGCGTCAGTGGCGGCTCGCTCAAACTTGGTTGACGGACCGACTGTTTAGAAGCTGTTACGCAGCGCGTTCACGACCTGGTTGATAGCCGAGTTGGCGGCTTCCGCGAACAAGGGGCCCACGGCGGGATCGTCGTAACGGACGCTGCCAGCTACGGGCACGCGGTTAGCGGCGATGTTGGGGCTGGAAGCCTCGCCGCTGCCCTTGTGCGACACCACGACCTCGCCGGTGATGATGTCGGTGGCGCGCACATCGACCTCGACCTCCGCCCGGGTGGCACCCACGGTGACGCCGAACAGGCTGCCGCCCGGCCGCGCCACGGTGGCGCGCGTGACGGTACCGGTGACCACGTAGCCGGCACCCGCCGCCTTGGCCAGCGAGACGGGGTCGAGCGACTCGAGACCCTGCTGCTGCATGATCTTCAGGAGTTCACTGCGCTCCACCACCACGTAGCAGCCGGACTCCTTGAGGAGGGTAATGAGGCGCGCGCTAGCGGCGTCCTCCACCCCGACCACGCTGACCCCGCCACCCTGCGAGGTGGTGTTCTGGAAGTCAACCACGGCCACGGTGGGGATGGGCTCCGTGACGCACCGGTCGGGAGCGGAGAGCGAGTCAGCGCTCGGCGCGCAGGCAGCTAGCAGCAAGGCGGCTAGAGCGAGCAGTGCAACGGGAAGAACGGACCTTCTCATTCGGTACCTACTTTCAGGTGAATCACCTTGGCGGCGCCACCGCGGGGTCTCAGGTTACTGTCTCGGTTTACCCGCTAGATAGTACAACCTTCCCAGTAGCAGGCAGCGAGGCCCCCCCTGCGACGCCCCCAACGGTCCCCCGCCTGAGCCGTTAGTTGGCCGGAAGTCGCCGATTCAGACTGCCGGATCTGCGGGCGGCAGTGCCGGGGCGGGACCCGGCTCCTGCCCTTCCCCAGTAGCGGTTGCCGACTGCTCGTCGGCTGCGCGCTTACCGCCGCCGAAGCCGGCGGCGGCCTTGCGGCCGAGCTCGCGGAACTTGTCGCTGGCGCCCTCGAGCTTAGCGACCCACTCGGCGTTCGGTTCCACGCCTTCGGTGGCGCGGTGGTACGCGAGGAGCGTTGCGGCTAACGACACGGCGTCGGACAGGGCCAGCTTCAGCATCCAGGCGCCGATGAGCGCGGCTACGCCCAGCGCGGGTCCCAGGCTCGGCACGGCCGCCCCGATAGCAACGGCGGGCAAGCCCAGGATGATGAGGAAGATCACGAACTCCGCGTAACTGAGCAGGGCGAGCACCACCGCGTTAGCGAGGATGGGCTTCCACGACTGGGCGTACAGGACCACGCCCTCCTTGGCGACCGCCCACACGTTCTGCTCGCGGTACTGGTAAGCGCGCGAGAGGATGGCCTCGTCCACGTAGGTGGTGCTCAGGGCCGCCACGCGCTGCAGGAACTTGCCGAGCGAATCCATGCCCGGCACGGGCAGGATGGAAGCGATGCGCGTGAAGGTGCGCACCACGAACTTCACCACCCCGTCCACCAGCAGGCCGACACCGAACAGGATGGAGGTGTCCGTGAAGCGGCTCATGACCTGCTGCCGGCCGTACTCGAGCTGCCCGGTGGTCGGGCCCTTGCCGGTGGTGATGAACTCGGTCAGCACGGCGGTGTGCGCCGCGCGCAGGAGGTGGAACCAGTACTTGCCGGCCAGCTGCACGATCCAGAACGCGCCACCGATCGCGGCCACGAACAGCACCACCCCGAGCGGCGCCCACAGTTGCGAGAGCAAGTAGCCGATGCCACCGAAGATGGCGGCGTAAATGCCCAGCGCGAGCCCCAGCAGCAGGTAGCTGCCTAACCGCACCCACACGATGGGCAGGGTCTTCATGACCAGTGAGATGGCTTCTCCTAGGTAGATCTTCGGCATCAGTCGTCTTCCTTCCCTCAGAGCCCGAACATGGCCAGGCCCACGTACTCGCCTATGCGGTCCCGGTGCGGCGCCACCAGCTCCACGTTCGCCTCAGGCACGGCCGCGCCAGTACCCTGCGCCTCCTGGACCTCGCCCTGCGCCAGCGCTGCAAGGTCCACCTGCATGACGCCGTGACCGGCGGCCTGCAACACCGAGCGCCTGACCCAGTCGTACTCGGCAACAGAGAAGCCCGCCGAGTTGAGAGCAGCTACCTGCATCTCCTTGGCTTCCACCACCAGTTTGATGATGTCGGCGTAGGCGTTCAGCACCTGCCTGACACCAGGGTTGCCCTGCCTAAGCGAGTCGTACTTCGCCTCTAGCTCCCGTGCCCGGTTCTCCAGGCCGCCCATGACGGCGTTCGTGACCTGCACGAAGCGCTCCACCTGAGCACCTTCGAGCTCCCCATTAACGGGCGCGGTGAAGGGCCGCTTGTTGCTCACCCGGTTCTCGAGTTCGACCAGCTTCGTCAGTTCGGCGCCGGCGCGCACGGTACTCGTGAGTGGTCTGATCACGTAGAAGTAGGCGGCTCCGCCCCCCACCACCAGAACCGCTAACACCGCTACCAGGCAACCGATCGCGAACTTCTTCTTCATCACTGCTCCTTCTCCAGCTTGGCTGTGTCAGAACAGTAGAAGAAAGGGCGTCAAGGAAGTGTCAAAGTGACCTCACTCGGGCGCAAACACCACCGGCCCGCGGTCGCTTCAACCGGTCCGCTTCTTAGTAAGCGCTGGCGTCGGCCGCGAACAGCGGCGTCTCGCGCGGGCCCCTTAGCACCACGTGGCAGGCGCGGCAGCGCGGCTCGTAGCTCTCCGCGGCGCCCACCAGCACGGTGGGGTCGTTGAAGTGCGCCGGGCGGCCCTGGATGAGCCGCTGGGTGCGGGTAGCGGCCAGGCCGCAGCGGCAGATAGCGGTCAGCTTCTCCACCACCTCAGCACGGGCGATGAGCTCGGGCATAGGCCCGAACGGTTCGCCGCGGAAATCCAGGTCCAGGCCAGCTACGATGACGCGCTTGCCCGCGTCGGCAAGGTGCTGCACCACGTCCACGATCTGTATGTCCAGGAACTGCGCCTCGTCCACCGCCACCACCTGCGCGCCCGGCTCGAGCCGTTCCAGCACCTCGGCGGGGCTGGTGACTAGTTCCGCCTCCAGCGTGCGGCCAGCGTGCGATGCCACGGCCATGCTGGCGTAGCGATCATCGATAGCGTGCTTGAAGACCTGCACGTGCTGCTTAGCGATGATGGCGCGCGTGACGCGGCGGATGAGCTCCTCGCTCTTGCCGGAGAACATGGGCCCGGCTATGACCTCTACCCAACCTGTGGAGAACGCGTGACCCAGAAGCATCAGGGCATCGTAACGCTCCGGGCGCAGCGGCGCAGCGGGGCCGGCGGAGGGCATCGCGTTCTACCGACCAGCACGGGCTTCGGTGCTACGCTCTGCTGGTGAACCGCATGCACGGAACTACCATCGTCGCCGTCAACCGAGACGGCGTTACGGCCATCGCCGGCGACGGCCAGGTGACCATGGGCGACACGATAGTCAAGCGCGGCGCCGTCAAGGTGCGCGCCCTGTCGGACGGCGCGGTCCTGGCGGGTTTCGCCGGCACTGTCAGCGACGCCTTCACGCTCATCGAGAAGTACGAGGGTTACCTCGAGCAGTACCGCGGCAACCTGGTTAGGGCCGCCGTGGAAACGGTTAAAGAGTGGCGCACCGACCGCGCCCTCCGCAACCTCGAGGCGCTCCTCCTGATAGCCGACAGCGACCAGATCCTCACCCTGTCGGGAATGGGCGACGTCATAGCCCCCGACGACCCCGTGGCCGCCGTGGGCTCAGGCGGCGCTTACGCGCAGGCCGCCGCCCTGGCGCTCTTGCGCCACACCGACCTGAGCGCTGAAGAGATCGCGCGCCGCTCGCTGCTGATAGCTGCCGAGATAGACATCTACACGAGCGGCAACCCCACCGTGCTGACCGTGGGCGGTGCCGACGACGGTGGCGCGAATGACGACCAGGACGCGGCCGCCGGCGGGCCGAGCGCCGCGGAGTCAGGCGACCGATCCGTGAACGACGCTGGAACCGAGGAGGGCGGCAGATGAGCACCGAACTCGCCGTACGCAACGCGGAGATGACGCCAATAGAGATCGTGGAGGAGCTCGACCGCCACATCATCGGTCAGAGCAAGGCCAAGCGCATGGTGGCGGTAGCGCTGCGCAACCATTACCGCCGGCGCCGCCTGCCGACCGAGATCCAGCGCGAGGTGACCCCCAAGAACATCCTCATGATCGGGCCCACGGGCGTGGGTAAGACCGAGATCGCACGCCGGCTGGCCAAGCTGGCGGGCGCACCGTTCCTGAAGGTGGAGGCCACCAAGTTCACCGAGGTCGGTTACGTGGGTCGCGACGTAGATTCCATCGTGCGCGACCTGGTGCACGCCGCCGCCGCCATGGTGGAAGCCGAGAAGCGCGAGGAGGTCATGGGCCGCGCCCGCAAGCTAGCGGAGGAGCGCCTGCTCGACGTGCTACTGCCGGGCGGCGCCGCCGAAAGCCGCGAGCGCATGCGTACGCTCCTCAAGAACGGCGACCTCGAGGACCGCGTGGTCGAGATCGAGGTCAAGGACGAAGCGCCCAGCAACATCCCCATGCCCGGCATGGAGGAGGCGGGCCTCAACCTGCAGGAGATGTTCAAGCGTTTCATGCCGGAGAAGAAGTCGCGCCGCAAGGTCAGCGTGCGCGACGCACGGCGCCTGCTCGAGAACGAAGAAGCGGACGCCCTCATAGACCACGACGAGGTCACGCACGAAGCCGTGGACCGCGCCGAGACCTTGGGCATCGTGTTCATTGACGAGATCGACAAGGTGGCCGGCAACGACCGCATGGGCGGCTCCGACGTGTCGGGCGAGGGCGTGCAGCGCGACCTGCTCCCCATCGTGGAGGGCACGCAGGTGAACACGCGCTTCGGGCCCGTGCGCACCGATCACGTGCTGTTTATCGCGGCGGGCGCGTTCTCGGTCGCTAAACCCTCGGACCTCATCCCGGAGCTGCAGGGGCGCTTCCCAATCCGCGTGGAGCTGGAGGAGCTCAGCGCTTCCGACTTCCAGCGCATCCTCACGCAGCCCAAGTTCGCGCTCACCAAGCAGTACATAGACTTGCTGGCGGTGGACGGTACGCGCCTCGAGTTCGACGAGAGCGGCATCGTGGCCTTGGCCGAGTACGCCGAGCGCGTGAACTCAGAGGTGGAGGACATCGGCGCCCGCCGGCTGCACACGGTGCTAGAGACCGTGCTAGAGGACATAGCCTTCGGCACCGAACTGGGCCGCGTGGTCATAGACGAGAAGATGGTGAGGGACAAGCTCGAGGGCATCGTCGAGGACGAGGACCTGAGCCGCTACGTACTCTGAGAGCCGCTACGTACTCTAAAGCCCACCTGCGATCTGAGCCCGCTCGCCTCACGGCGGCGGGCTCAGGTCGTGGCGCTGGAAGAGGCGGCAGGTGCGCCCCGTGGCGTTAGACGTCCCAGAAGCGTAGTTGACCCTTCTCGAAGGTCGGGTCGCTGCGCCGTGCGAACTCCAGTAGGCCGTCTAGGTCAGGCGGCGCCAGGTAGTAGCGGAAGTTCTCCAGGTAGCGCTGCACCTGCTCGTGCGGTAGCGCCAGCTTCTCGGCCTCCTTGCGGCTCACGTCGGCCAGGCAACCGAGGCCGGCGTAGCGCGCTGCGCGGAAGCTGCGGATGAGTTCGTCCGAGGGCCGCTTGTCGGCCTCCGACGCCCACACGGCGAAGGTGAACGGCAGGCGCGTGAGCCGGTACCAGGCTTCACCGAGGTCCGTGACCTGCAGGCCCGCGTCCAGCTTACTCACGCCGCTGATGCCGCGCCCGCGGGGTCCCCCCGGGCTGGGCGCTACGTGCCGCAGGGCCTCCTTGAACGCCGCGTCGCCTATGAGCAGCGCCGCGTCGGCGGTGGCCAGCAGTTCGTCCAGTCCGCCAGGTGTGGGCACCAGCTCGGCCTTCACGCCGTCGGCTTCTAACAGCACCCGCAGCAGCTCCACACTGGTGGCCGAATGATCGGTCACCGCTATGCGGGTCCCGTGCAGCGCCCGCCAGTCGGGCCTGTGGAACAGCATGACGCTGTAAACGGGGCCGAGCGTGGCGATGGAGAAGTCGGGCAGGGCCCTGTAACGCTCGCGGTTACGCACGAGCTCGATGGACGAGATGAGGGTCAAGTCGATCTCGCCCGCGAAGAGGGCCGCGTTCAGTTGCGACGGCACCCCGTACACGAACTGCGCGTCGCCACCGTTAGAGGGCCACGGCGTGAGGCTCCAGTTGAGGGGCGCAACGTTGGTGTACGAGACTATGCCGACGCGTTCGACCCGGGACGCAGTGGCCGGCTGCCCGGCAGCCGCGCCCTCCATCACTCTGAGGTGCCCATCAGGCGTAGACCTTCAGCTCGTTGTAGAGCGCGTCGCGCCGCACCGGCACACGGCCGGCGTCCTTAACGAGGCGCACGAGCTCCTCCTCCGTCATGCCCGCCTCGGTCACCGCGCCGCTGGCGTGCGCGATCTTCTCGTCCTTGATGGTGCCGTCGATGTCGGAGATGCCGGCGGAGAGCGCGACCTGGGTCAGTTCGGGCGTGATCATGATCCAGTAGCCCTTGATGTGCGGGAAGTTGTCGAGCACCAGGCGCGAGACGGCCAGGTTACGCAGGTCGTCCACCCCGGTGGTGTGCCGCGGCGTGCCCAGCTGCTTGGCCAGCGGGTTGTTATCCGGCTGGAAAGCTAGCGGGATGAACGAGAGGAAGCCGCCCGTTTCGTCCTGCTGCCGCCTGAGGCGCAACATGTGATCCAGGCGCTCCTCGAGCGTTTCGACGTGGCCGTACAGCATGGTGGCGTTGGTGGGCAGGCCCAGCTCGTGCGCGGTGCGGTGCACCTCGAGCCAGCCCTCGGCCGGTACCTTGGCTCGCGCGATTATCTTGCGCACGCGCTCAGCGAAGATCTCGGCGCCGCCGCCCGGCAGCGCCACCAGGCCGGCTTCCTTGAGCTGCTCGAGCACCTCGCGGTAGGTGAGGCGCGGGCGCGTGATCTTGGTGAAGTGATCGATCTCGGCCGCCGTCCACGCCTTGACCTGGGCGCCTGGGTACCTCTCGGTGAGCCCGCGCACCAGATCGAGGTAGTAGTCCCACTTGCGCTTGGGGTGATGCCCGGAGCTGATGTGGATCTCGGTCAGTTCCGGGTGCCAGAACTGATCCACGTACTCCCACACCTGCGGGAGGTCGTAGTCCCACACGCCCTCCTCGCCGAAGCGGCGCTGGAAGCCGCAGAAGGTGCAGCCCACGTAGCAGATGTTGGTCTGCGAGAGCCTGAGCGAGTGCACGAAGTACGCCTTCTCGCCCACCTTCTGGCGCCGCACCACGTCGGCCAGCCGCATAAGGCCGGGCAGGTCCGGGGTGTTGAACAGCACCATGCCGTCTTGGAGGGTAAGCCGCTTGCCCTCCAAGACCTTGTCCCTAATCGGTTCCAGCGCCGGGTCACGGAACGGCAGCTCGAAGAGGTTAGCTGCGTTCATAACGTGGTGGGCCGACGCGTTGCTGTGCGCTTGCGCCTCTACCATTGGTCTAGCGTAGCACCGGAAACCGGCGCGCTCAGATATGCAGAGCGCGTCCGTCCACGGCCAACGCGGCCTCCTTAACTACTTCTGAAAGGCCCGGATGCGCGCGGATGACACCAGCGAAGTCCTCGCTGGAAGCGCCGAACGCGATGGCGGTAACGGCCTCGGAGATGAGGTCGCCAGCCCTGGGGCCCACGATGTGCACGCCGAGAAGGCGGTCGGTGTCCTTGTGCGCCAGCACCTTGACCTTGCCGTCCGTGCTGCCAAGCGCACGGGCGCGGCCGTTAGCCATGAAGGGGAAGCTGCCCTTGCGGTACGGCACGCCCTCCTCCTTGAGCTGCTCCTCGGTCTTGCCTACTCCGGCCACTTCGGGCTCGGTGTACACCACCGCCGGCACGTTGTCGTAATCCACGCTGGCGGCGCGGCCGGCGAGCATCTCTACGAGCGCCACGCCGTCTTCCGACGCCTTGTGCGCCAGCATGGGCCCGGCGATCAGGTCGCCGATGGCGTACACGCCGGGTACGTTGGTAGCGAACTTATCGTTGGTGATAACGCGGCCGCGCTGATCTACTTGAACGCCCACGTCCTCTAGGCCCAGGCCCTGGCTGTTGGCCTTACGCCCGACGGCTACCAGCACCTTGTCGGCCTGGATGGGCTCCGCACCCTCGATCTCGACCGTGGCCTTAGCCTTGTCGCCCTTGCCGTTCACTTTCACAGCCGTAACGCGGGCGCCCAGCTTGAACTCGAGACCCTGGCGCTTGAGCAGCTTCTGCGCCTCCTTGGCCATCTCCAGGTCCATGCCGGGCAGGATGCGGTCCAGGTACTCCAGCACCGTGACCTGGCTACCCAGGCGCGACCACACCGAGCCGAGCTCCAGCCCGATCACGCCGGCGCCGATGACCACCAGGTTCTCGGGAACGTTATCGAACTCGAGCGCCTCCGTGCTGGACACGACCGTCTTACCGTCCAGTTCCATGCCGGGTAGAGTGGCGACCACAGAGCCGGTAGCGAGGATCACGTGCTCGGCCACCAGCTGCGTGACCGCGCCGTCCGCGGCGGTGACGCTGACCTCGCGCTCGGCGGTGAGCTTGCCACTACCTTCGTAACGCGTGATCTTGTTCTTCTTGACCAGGAACGCCACCCCGTCGGTGTTCTGCTTCACCACGGTCTGGCGCCGCGCCTGCATCGCGGCCAGGTCGAGCTTCACGCCCTCTACCTGCACGCCGTGCTGCGCGGCCTGGCCTTTGGCCTGCTCGTAAACGTGGCTCGACTCTAGTAGCGCCTTGCTGGGTATGCATCCCACGCGAACGCAGGTGCCGCCGAGGACGGCCTCGCGCTCCACCAGCGCCACGTCGAAGCCGAGCTGGGCGGCGCGGATGGCGGCAACGTAACCGCCGGGACCCGCGCCGATAATGACGATGTCGTGTTGCGCCGGCGTGCTGCCGGCCTTGCCTTCAGCCTCGCTCATAGCGTGCGCCTCACACTTCCAGGAGCATGCGGGTGGGGTTCTCGATGGCTTCCTTGATGCGCTTCAAGAACGTCACCGCCTCACGCCCGTCCACCATGCGGTGGTCGTACGTCATGGCCAGGTACATCATGGGCCTGATGACCACCTCGCCGTTCACCGCCACGGGCCGCTCCTGGATGCTGTGCATGCCCAGCACGCCGGACTGCGGCGGGTTGACGATGGGGGTAGAGAGAAGGGAGCCGAACACGCCGCCGTTACTGATGGTGAAGGTGCCGCCCTGCAGCTCATCGGGCTTCAGGCGGTTGTTGGAGGCGCGCTGGCCAAAGTCGGCGATGGCCTTCTCGGTTTCGGCGAACGAGAGCCTATCGGCGTCGCGCAGCACCGGCACGACCAGGCCACGCTGGGTGGATACCGCCACGCCGATGTCGTAGTAGTTCTTGTACACGATGTCGGTGCCGCGGATTTCGGCGTTCAGTTGCGGGATCATCTTCAGGGCGTCGATGGCGGCCTTCACGAAGAACGACATGAAGCCCAGGCGCACCCCGTAACGCTTCTCGAACACGTCGCGGTACTCGGAGCGCAGCTGCATGACGGCGCTCATGTCGGCCTCGTTGAAGGTGGTGAGCAGCGCGGCGGTCTGCTGCGCCTCGACCAGGCGCTCTGCTATGCGGCGCCTGAGGAGCGTCATGGGGACTATCTCCTCCTGACGCGCCTCGAAGCCCAGGCTGCCAGTTGCGGCGGCGGAGTCCTGGGCGGCGGCGCGCTCGCGGTAAGCGAGGTAGTTCTGCACGTCCTCCTTGAGGAGCCGGCCGCCTGGCCCGGTGGCGGGCACCTCATCGGCGTCCAGGCCGCTCTCCTCCAGCAGTCGCGCCGCAGCGGGCATGACGCTGGTGGCCTTAACGCCCTGCGGCTTAGCCACTTCGGGCGCCTTAGCCTGCGCGGGGGCGGGGGTGGGCGCCGGAGCGGGCGTGGGCGCCGCCGACGCGGGAGCGGCCGGCGCCGGGGCGCTGGGCTGCTCGGCAGCGGGCGCCGCGTCAGCCGGCTTAGCGGCCGCGGGTTCGGCGGGTGCGGCGGCCGTGGCCGTCTCGTCTATGCGGGCAATGACCTCGCCTATGGTGGCGGCTTCGCCTTCGCCCTTGAGCTGCTCTAGGAGCACGCCGGCGACGGGCGCCGGGATGTCCAGCGTGGCCTTGTCGGTCTCCACTTCCACGATCGGTTCGTCGACCGCTACGGCCTCACCGGGTTTCTTGAGCCAGGTGCCGATGAACACCTCGCTGATGGACTCGCCCGCAGCGGGCACCTTGACGTCCGTTGCCATCTTCGCTCCTTCTTACTCACCACGCGGCTCTGGCCGCGATCCGTTTCGCTTAGCCGGCCGCGTTCGGCGCGGCCTAACCTCTATACCTTACCGGCCCAGACGCGCGGCAGCGCCCAACTGTGGGCCAAGTGGCCGCGCGTCTGGGCTGGGGACTCAACCCTCGAACGCCTGCCGCAGCAGCTCCGCCTGCTCAAGCTTGTGAGCGGCGCCGGAACCGGTCGCCGGGCTGGCCGACTCGGGGCGGTGCACGCCGCTGAACGGGTGGCCGTGGAACTCGTTGCCGTAACGCACCAGCAGGAAGTGCCAAGCGCCGTTGTTGGCGGGCTCCTCCTGGACCCAGACCACGGGCACGTCCTTGGCGTAAGGCGCCAGCGCTTCGTCCATGGCCTCCGGGCTGAGGGGGTAAAGCTGCTCGAGGCGCACTATGGCCACGTCGGTGGCGCCGCGCTCCTCGCGCTCCGCCAGCAGGTCGTAGTAGACCTTGCCGCTGGTGACGAGGATGCGCTTGACCTTCTTCGGGTCCACGCTGGTGTCGGCTATGACGCGCTTGAAGGTGCCCGCCGCCAGCTCATCCAGGCTGCTGACGGCCTTCGGGTGCCGGATGAGGCTCTTAGGCGACATGATGATGAGCGGCTTGCGGTACGGCCTCAGCACCTGGCGCCTGAGCAGGTGGAAGATCTGCGCGGGCGTCGTGGGGTACACGACCTGCATGTTGTCCTCAGCGCAGAGCTGCAGGAAACGCTCCAGGCGGGCGCTGGAGTGCTCGGGGCCGCCCCCCTCGAAGCCGTGCGGCAACTGCATGACCAGGCCCGAGAGCCGCGACCACTTCTCCTCGGCGCTAGCCAGGAACTGGTCGATAATCACTTGCGCCACGTTCACGAAGTCGCCGTACTGCGCCTCCCAGATGACGAGGCCTTCAGGCATATCGAGGCTGTAACCGTACTCGAAGCCCAGCACCGCCACCTCGGAGAGGGGGCTGTTATGGATCTCGAAGAGGCCCGGCTCGGCCTCAACGTTGCTCATGGGGTAGAACTCGTAACCAGCCACGCTGTCGTGGAAGACCAGGTGCCGGTGACTGAAGGTGCCGCGCTCCACGTCCTGGCCTGTCATGCGGATCTTGACGCCCTGACTGACGAGGCTGGCGAACGCCAGCGCCTCGCCGGCAGCCCAGTCGAGCGGCGCTTCGCCGTGCGCCATCTTCACGCGCGTGGCGAGCTGGCGGGCGATCTTGCTGTTCAGGTTGAAGTCTTCGGGCGTCTTGGTGATGGCCTCAAGAAGCCGGCCGGCCTCCGCCGCGTCTACGGCGGTGTCGGCCTCAGGCACCTTGGCGTCGAGGCCGCCCAGGTAGTTGGCCCAGATGCCCTGGAGGGTGGAGTACTGCAGCTTGAAGTCGCCGCTGCGCGCTACGGAGAGCTCCTGATCGAGGTGCGCTCTGCGCTCCTCCGCCACGCGCTCGGCGTCCTCGGCGGTCACCTCACCTAGCTCCATGAGGTGGCCCAGGTACGCCTCGCGTACGCCCTGGCGCTTGCGGATCTTCTCGTACATCACAGGCTGCGTGAAGGCAGGCTCGTCGGTCTCGTTATGCCCGAAACGGCGGTAGGCGTACATGTCGATGACGACGTCACGCTTGAACTCCTCACGGAAGTCCATGGCCAGCTCGATGACCTGCGCTACGGCCTCGGGGTCCTCGCCGTTCACGTGGAACACGGGGATCTGCAGCATCTTGGCCACGTCCGTGGCGTAAGTGGTGCTGCGCCCCTGGCGCGGGCCGGTGGTGAAGCCCACCTGGTTGTTCACTATCACGTGCAGCGCGCCACCGACCCGGTAACCGACCAGCCCGGACAGGTTGAGGGTCTCCTGCGAGACGCCCTGACCAGCGAAGGCCGCGTCGCCGTGGATCATGATCGGCAGCACCTTCTCGCGCTTCAGGTCGCCCATGCGGTCGCCTTTGGCGCGGCCGCGGCCCAGCACCACCGGGTTCACGAACTCGAGGTGCGAAGGGTTGAAAGCCAGCGAGAGGTGGACGCGCTTGCCCTCCTCGGTGATCCAGTCGTTCGAGTAGCCGAGGTGGTACTTAACGTCGCCGCGACCCATGTACATCTCGGGGTCCGCGTCCTCGAACTCGCGGAAGATGGTGCGCGGGTTCTTACCTAAGATGTTGGCCAGCACGTTCAGGCGCCCGCGGTGCGCCATGCCCAGCACCACTTCCTCGATGCCCTGCGAGCCAGCCTTCTCGATGGTCTGGTCGAGGAGCGGGATGAGCGTTTCGGAGCCCTCCAGGGAGAAGCTCTTGGCGCCCAGGAACTTCTTCTGGATGAAGTCCTCGAAGATGGTGGCGTCCGTCAGTTTGGTGAGGATGCGCAGCTGCTTCGCGCGGCTGAGCTGCAGGCGGTTACGGGTGGATTCCATCCGGCGCTGCAGCCACACGCGCACCTCGAGCGAGTCGATGTGCATGAACTGCACGCCGATGCTGCGGCTGTAGGTGTGCTTGAGGCCCTCGATGACCTCGCCCACCGTGGCGGCGCCCGGTATGACGGGGGCCAGCACGGGCCGCTGCAGGTCGGCGGCGGTCATGCCGTAATAGGCGGGATCGAGTTCGGGCACCTCGAACGGTTCGCGGCCGAGCGGGCTCAGCTGCGCGAGCCGGTGACCGCGCACGCGGTAGTTACGCACCAGGCGGTCAAGCTTCTGTTGCATGAGCGCGGCGTCCACGCCGACGTCGCTCTGTTCGCCCGCGGCGGAACTGGCACCAGCCGCGCCGAACAGCGAGCGGGGCACGAAGCTGGGCCCCAGCGCGCCGCGCGCCGTGTCGCCGTTCGGTGCGCTGGCGAAGTAGGCGCGCCACTCGTCGGGTACGGAGTCCGGTGCCTGCACGTACTGCAGGTACATGTGCTCCACGTACTCGAGACTGGAGGAGTTTAGGAGGTCTTCTTGAGCGGATACGTCCATCGGCACTAGCCCCTTGTTCTGCTGGTACTGGGCGCGAGGGGGCGCACCCGGGGCGCCAGCCGCTCGTTCACCCTGAAGGTGCGCGTGCGAACAGGGCCCGTGGGCGAGCCGCCTTCCCGTCTGCAGTGCGGGCGGCGCAGCCGTGGCCACGCTCCCGCCGCTATCGACCATCAGTTGTATCACGGTAGGCAGCGCGTTCCCGGCTCCGGACAGACCAACGGGAAACCCGTACTGAGCGCTAAGCTTTGGGGTAGCGCTCAGCTGTATCAGCAGCCGAGCGGCGGCCACCCGGGAGTGAGCGGAATGCAGGAGCTGAAAACCGACAAGAAGCGCGTGGTGACGCTGGGCGAGGCACTCGTGGACCTGGTGGCGGACGAGCCGCGCGGCGCCGCGTTACAGGACACGCGCACCTTCCAGCGCGCGGCCGGCGGCGCACCCGCCAATGTGGCCGTCGGGGTAGCGCGCTTAGGTACCCCGGCTGGCTTCATCGGCGCGGTCGGCAGCGACCCTTTCGGCCGCTTCCTGAAGCGCACCCTGCAGGCGGAAGGGGTCGACACGAGTCAAGTCACCGAGACCGCCGCCGGCCAAACCGCGCTGGCGTTCGTGTCGCACGCCGCAGAAGGCGACCGCGGCTTCCTCTTCTACCGGCAGAACGCGGCCGACCTGCAGTTGCGTCCGGCCGACGTGAACGAGCAGTACGTGGCGAACGCCGCGGTGTTGCACGTGGGCTCGCTGAGCCTCACAGCGGAACCCGCCCGGGCGGCCACGCTGACCGCACTCGCGTTCGCACGCGGCCACGGCGTGCCCCGCTCAGTTGACCCGAACCTGAGGCTCGATCAGTGGCCCGATGCGCAGGCGGCGCGTGAAGCGATCCGCGAGCTCCTCAGCCAGGCCACCCTCGTGAAGCTCAGCGCGGAGGAGCTCGAGTTCCTTACGGGCGACACCTCCCCCGCCGCGGCGCGCGCGCTACTGCACGATGAACTGCAGCTCCTGTGCGTCACGCGCGGGGCCGCCGGTGTGGAGTACCACACCCAGGCTCGCTCCGGTTACGTTCACGGCTGGCGCGTGGAACCGGAGGACACCACCGGCGCCGGCGACGCCTTCGTGGCGGCGCTACTAGCCGCGCTGGCCGAGTCGCCCGGGCAGACGAGCCTAGCCGCGTCAGTAGCCGACGCTGCGGTGCTGGAGCGCGCCCTGCACCGCGCTACCGCCTTCGCCGCCCTGACAGTGACCCGCGTGGGCGCCATTCCCGCCATGCCAACCGCCGCAGAACTGGCGGCCTTCATGGCCCAAGGCGAGCGGACCGGCCCATAAGCTCCGCGTCGGTCCACGCCGCACGCGCCGGCGGTTCGCTGCGTGCTACACAGTGGCATGACACAGTCACCAAGCGGAGCCGAACTCAGAGAGCCAACGCTGGACGACGTGCTGGCCGCCCGCCAGCGGCTCATGGGCGTGGTGCGCCGCACGCCCCTCTGGCCCCTCGCCATGCAGACCCCAACCGGCGATCAGGTCTTCGTTAAACCCGAGAGCCTGCAGGCCGTAGGTTCCTTCAAGATCCGCGGCGCCCTCAACTTCCTGGCCAGCATGGAACCGGCCGACAGGGAGCGTGGCGTGGTGGCTCACTCGAGCGGTAACCACGCGCAGGGGGTCGCGGCCGCCGCCCGGCACTTCGGCGTGAAGGCGACCATCGTCATCCCCGAGGGCGCCCCCAAGCTGAAGGTGGAGAACACGCGCGCCCTGGGAGCTGAGGTGGTGCGCTGCGAGAACACCCAGGAGGCGCGGGAAGGTACCGCGCAGCGCATAGCAGACGCCTCCGGCGCGACCGTCGTGCCGCCCTACGACCACCCCTGGATCGTGGCGGGCCAGGGCACGGTGGGCGCCGAGATCGTGGAGGACCTGCCGGACGTAGCGAACGTCATAGCTCCCATTGGCGGTGGTGGCCTGATATCCGGCGTCGCTCTGGCGGTGCGCTCCCTCAGCGAGGGTGCGCAGGTCATAGGCGTGGAGCCGGAACTGGCGGCGGACGCGCACGACTCCCTCCAGAAGGGTGAGCGGCAACAGTGGTCCGCCGAGCAGGTGGTGCGCACCCTGGCGGACGGCGTGCGCACCCAGATGATCGGTGAGGTCAACTTCCGGCTCATGCAGCGTCTGCTGGCCGGGGTGGTACGGGTGGACGAGGAGAGCCTGGTCCGGAACGTCGCCTGGTACGCCACGCGGGCCAAGTTGGTGGTGGAGCCTACCGGCACGCTGAGCCTCAGCGCGTTCCAGCGCCTCAGCGCCGAGGGCGCGGTGGACGGCGTAAGGCTCAAGCCTGGACCTACCGTGCTGGTGGCCTCCGGCGGGAACATCGACCCGCAGCTCCTCGCTGAGTTGCTGACGCGCGTTGCCGCCGGCGCCGCGGGAGACTATCCTGGGGGGCAGTGATAACAGCTGTAACACCTCTCGGCCTACTGGTCCTCCTGGCGTTCTTCTTCTTCGTCGCCCTGGCGTTCACCGTCTGGGCGGCGCTTACCGTGGGCGACGCCGCCAAGCGCGCCCAGCTCCGGCAGGAGCAGCTCCCAGCTGGCGGCGCCGGGCGCGGCGCCACGGCGGGTAGGAGGGCCAGCAAGCGGTCCGTCACGGAGCCGCCCCGTGAGCCCAAGCCGTGGGAGCGTAAGCCAGCTTCGGAATCAGCCAACGCCGTGCAGGGTTCGCTCTGGGAGTACCGACCCGACCTCGGTAAGGAACGGTCCGGCCGCACCGCTAAGAAGGACCGTCCGGAGCAGACCGCTAAGAACGAGTGGCAGGAGCAGGCCGGCGGGGCGCCCCAGGAGCAGAACGGCCGCGCTGTGGTGAAGTCACGCCAACCCAACACTGACGCGTTCGAGCGTTTCCTCGAGAGCGAGAAGCGCCGTGAGTGAGGCTCCGGCGGCGGGCACGCCCGGCTGGTTCAACCGTTACGAGCGCCTGAAGCTGGCGCAGCCCGAGGAGCGCATCCTCACCATCACCATGGAACGCGCCGGACGCCTGAACGCCGCCGACGAGGTCATGCACCGTGAGCTGGTCGAAATCTGGCGCGACGTGGACGCCGCCCCGGACATCGACGTGGCCATCATCAAAGGCGCCGGCCGCGGCTTCTCGGCGGGCGGTGACCTGGACATGGTGGAGCACATCGCGGACGACTGGAGCACCCGGGTGCGCGTGTGGAAGGAAGCACGCGACCTCGTTTACAACATCATCAACTGCAGCAAACCCATCGTCTCCGCCATGCACGGACCCGCCGTGGGCGCTGGGCTGGTGGCGGGGCTCCTGGCCGACGTGTCCATAGCTGCCAAGAGCGCCCGCATCATCGACGGCCACACGCGCCTGGGCGTAGCTGCCGGCGATCACGCCGCCGTGGTGTGGCCACTGCTCATCGGCATGGCCAAAGCGAAGTACTACCTGCTGACCTGCGAACCGCTGGACGGCGTGGAGGCAGAACGGCTGGGCCTGGTAAGCCTGGTCGTAGAGGACGACGAGCTTGAGGCTAAGGCCATGGAGGTGGCGCGCAAGCTGCGCGCGGGCAGCGCCAGCGCCATCCGCTTCACCAAGTACTCGCTCAACAACTGGCTGCGCCTCGCCGGCCCCACCTTCGACACCTCGCTGGCTCTCGAGTTCCTGGGCTTCACCGGGCCGGACGTGCGAGAGGGCATAGCGTCACTGCGCGAGAAGCGCCAACCCGAGTTCAAGGACGAACCTCAGATCTGAGCGCCGCTCGCGCAGCGTGAAGTCTAGTAACGCGTAAGTGGCCTAAGCCTTCGCTCAGGCTACCGCCGTGCCAGCCCGCAGCTCCAGGAGACGATCATACGCCGCCTGAGCGCGCGCCCGCAGCTGGGAGTTGTCAGCCTTGCCGGCCATCATGAGGTGCATGTTCATGTGCTGATCCACGTCGCCGAAGATGGAGTTGAGGGCCTCCACCTCCGCGTTGGGTCGCAACGTGGCGTCGGCGCGGAACTTATGCGTGTAGGTGAACTCGAACTGGTCCTGGTCGATATGACCTTGCAGGTACTGCTCGAGTAAGTCGATGTACTCGCGTAAGTCCGAACCGCTGGCCGGGGCGCCCTCCGTCAGCGCCTCGCCGACGGGGAGTTGCTTGAAGCCGGCGGTCAGCGCTTCGGGGGTGATGTCCCAGTTATCCACGTCGAACACCGGAGCGCCGTCCTTGAAGAGGATGACCTGCGGAGACTCGTGCCTGATGCCCGTCTTGTCGGCCACCAGGTTGCTAGCGGGGCGCGCCTCGACCACGCGGATGACGCCGCACATGAGATCCTCGCGCGGCTCGAGCTCTTCCTGCACGAAACCGAAGCCCTGCATGGTCTTGTGGCAGGTGCCGGCCTTGAAGATGACGCTAGTGGGGAAACGCTCCAGGAACGCCTCAACGGCGTCCGTGGAACTGAGCAGAACGATCCTGTCTTTGAGCATTGGCTCCTCCTAAGCTTTGCGCGAGTCTATCCGGCCCGGTTGCGGGAGCAATGTTGCCCGTTGCACCGAAGGCCCCTTCGTTGACCGGCGCCAACCGAGGCTGCTAAACTCGCTGATGCTGCTCGAAACCCGTCAGGCGCCCCAGCCGCCGGGTCCGCACGCTTCTGGAGAGGTGTCCGAGTGGTTGAAGGAGCACGCCTGGAAAGCGTGTGTGTGGGCTTACCTGCACCGAGAGTTCGAATCTCTCCCTCTCCGCCAGACACGTTGAGAACGCGCCGCCGGTTGACCGGTTTGGCGCGTTCTCAACGTTGTGAGGGCGCTTATGGGGCGCTTACGCCCGCGCGGGCTGGCCCGCACTACATGTGGCTTTTCCCGCACGGCAAGGGGCAGCCCGGCGAGCGCGGACGTCGGGGGCCCCTTGGTAAGCTGGCCCGGTGAACAAGGGCCCCCTCTCAGAGCGGCACTCCCCCACCGCCCCCGCTGCGCGGCCGGCGGGTGCCCCTATCGGCGTCTTCGATTCCGGGGTCGGGGGCATCACGGTCCTTAAGGAAC
>JBBAFX010000014.1:0-19576 GCA_041655195.1 Trueperaceae bacterium | reverse complement strand
TCGCCAGGGCGCGCCATCCAGTTAGAGAGCAGCGAGCGGTTCAAGCGCGCGATCGCCACGGCGCTTACGACGATACCGGCCACCGCGAGGACGAGCGCTATTACCGCCCCGAACGCGTACCAGTTCGAGCTGGTGAGGAACTCCTCAATGGGCGCCGAGATGGCGCTGCGCTCGTCGCCGAACATCCATAGCGACAAGCCCACCACCCCGAGGATGAGCAGCAGAACGCCGCCGACCGCCAGGGCGATGTAGCGCTTGACGCCCATGCCCGGCGTGAGCCACAGGCGGAAGGTGCCCAGGCTCTGCCAGCGGCCGTCCGGTTTCACTCGGTGGCTCCCACCGCGTGCTCCCGCAGCGCGTCCGCCAGGTCGCGGTGTTGCACCTGCGTGCGGTAAGCGCCGGCCAGGTCGTGGCTCAGGCGCTCGATAACGGCCACGGAGCGGTGCTGGCCGCCCGTGCAACCCACCGCTACGCTGTAGTTGCTGCGGCCGCCGCTCTCGGCCAGGAAAGCCAGCGAACGGACCAGTAAGCGCAGCTGGTGGTACAGCTCGAGCGATTCGGGGGAGAACACGTGGCGCTGCACACTGGCGTCCGTACCGGGCAGCGGCCTCAGGACCTCGTCGTAGAAGGGGTTAGGCATGCCCCTCACGTCGAGCACGGTGTCCACGTCGGTGGGCATGCCGCGCTTGAAGCCGAAGGACACCAGCCTGAGTAGCAGGCCGGAGCCCTCCGCGAAGCGGTCCCACAGCAGCTGCGTCAGCGCGCGGGCGCTGCTGTTGGTGGTGTCGATGACGTCGTCAGCCATCTGGCGCAGCGGCCCTAGCAGGCTCCGTTCGGAGGCCAGGTCGGCCGTAAGCGTGCCGGCCGACACCGGGTGCGAGCGCCGCGTGAAGTTGTAGCGCTTTACCAGCACCTCGTCCGAAGCGTCCAGGAAGAGCAGCTTGGGTTTGTGACCGCGCTCCTTCAGTTCGGCCAGGGCCGCTGGGGCCTCGCCCAGGAAGGCGCGCGTGCGTATGTCCACGCACACGCACAGGCCCTTCTCGCCGTAATGACCGCCTTCAACCAGAGAGAGCCAGAGCGAAGGCGGCAGGTTATCGACGGTGTAGAAGCCCACGTCCTCGAGGGCGTGCATGGCCGTCGTCTTTCCCGCTCCGCTCACACCCGTGAGGATCACGAGTGGTGCCGCCGTGGGTGTTCCACCATCGGTAGGTGTCCCACCTTTGGTGGGTGCAGCACCCCCGTCAGCGTCGGTTCTCATGCTCCTCCCATGATCTCCAGGCTACACGCTACGAGCGCATCTTCCTGTTCCGATATCGCTACCCGGCCCACCGAGTTCAGCAGCACCCCGGGGCACAGGAGCAGCGCCCCACCCGGCCCGTCGAGGCGGATGAGCGCAACGCCCGCCACGGACGCTTGCGAGAAGCGCGCAAGAGGCAAGGCAGGGTCGAGGAGAGGCACCTCCTCGCCGTCCTGCAGGACGCGCCAACGCTGGCCGGTGTGGGTCACGTGCGCCTCTATGCCGGCCACCACAACCCGGAACGCGGGAGCCAAGCCGGCGAGTTCCACCTCGTCCCAGCTGAACGGCTTCAGGAAGCCAACGTCCATGCGCACGCAGCCCGCCACGGGCGCGCCAGGGGTGGCTTCCACAACCACTGCGGTGTCCGTGATGCGGCCACGCAGGGCGGCCGCCATGACCTCGGCCGCTTCCCGGGTTGTGTAGCACCCCACCCGCACCCGCACGAACTGCAGGCCGTTATCCATGGCGAACTCGGTGAACGCGTCGAAGCCGCTCTGCTTCAACGCCGCGGCGGTGGCCTGCGCCTCACGCAGGTCGCGTAAAGCCACCGTCTGAACAGACCAGGGCCCGCCCGGGTCGCTCGACTGCGCCCGGGCGGGTCCTACGAGTAGCACTGCCAGCAGCGCCGCAGCCGCCAGCTGGAACGCCCTCACCGGCGTTTACCTCTCGCCGAGACGTTCGCGAACGTCCTCGATCAGCGTCTCGGTGGTGGCAGCGATGCTGGGGTCGAGGCGGCCCGCTTCCGCGAACTCCGCGATGGCGTCCTCGTACCTCTGCACGGCGTAGTAAGTCACGCCGAGGTTGAGGTGCGCCTGCGGGTTGTTCGGGTTGGCAGCTATGGCGCGGCGCAGGTAATCGAGCGCCAGGTCGAAGCGGCCGAGTTCCATCTGGGCGTAACCCATGTTGTTGAGCACGATGTCACTATCGGGGAAGGTCTCCAGCGCCACCTGGTAGTCCTGCGTGGCGGGCCGCGTCTGGCCGAGAAGCTGGCGCGAGTAGCCCTGGTAGAAGGCGGCCAGGCCGGTCTCCTGCGCAGCGCGGGAGCGCCCGAACGCCTCGACCGCAGCGGTGTAGTCGTGCTGGTCGAGGCTAGCGAGGCCCTGCTGGAAGGCTACGCCCGCCTCCTCGCTGAACGCTACGTCGCCGCCGGTCAGTTCGCGCTGCTGACGCAGCAGCTCCAGGCTGCGCGAAGCCAGCGCGTTGCCGGGCTCCAATTGCAGGGCCCGTTCCAGCACCTGCTCGCCTTCGCTGAGCCGCCCCTGCCGCATGAGGGCAGTGCCGTACAGCGCCTGCAGGTAGGCGTCCTCCGGCTGCGCGGCAACTAGGGGTTCGAGTATCTCGAGGGCGCCACTGGCGCGGCCGGAAGCCAGGTAGAGCTCGGCCAAGCCGAGTTCCACGTCCACGCCGAGCTCGCGCAGCCCCTCGAAGGTGGCGCGAGCGCCGTCGAGGTCCCCGCTCTCGGCCTGTGCTACGGCCAGGAGGTTAGCGATGCCGATGTTGGTGGGGTTGTCGGCATGCAGCGGTTCGAGTATGGCCAGAGCGGCGGCGGGGTCGCCAGCCTGCAAGCGCAGGTCGGCCTGCGCCAGCTGCAACTCAACGCTGTTCGGGTACGCCTCGAGGCCCTGGTTCAGCAGGTCGGCCGCGCCCTGCGCCACGGAGCTTGGCAGCAGGCGGGCGAGCGCGTACATGGAGGCGGACCGCGCGAGCGGCTCGGCTACCACTTGCCGGAGGTAGGCCAGTGCACCGGAAGCGTCGCCGGAATCGATAAGGCGCTGCATGACGGAGCCGCGCAGCAGCACGGACTCCGGGGAGTAGCTCTCGGCGCGCCGCAGGGTCTGGATGGCGCGCTGCAGGTCGGGCTGGCGGTTAGCCAGGCGCACGTAGGCGTCCACGAAGCGCGGGTAGGCGGCTATGGCGCCTTCCAGGTCGGTGCTGGGGTTGGTGCTGGCCTGGGCGGCGTCCGCGTTCACGGCGGCTCTACCAGCGAGCGCCACGGCGTGCGCCGGGTTGACGGTGAGGGCGCGCTCGAAGGCGGCCAGGGCGCCGTCGTCGCCAGCGGCTTCCAGGACCACGCCGACCAACGCTTGGACCTCGGCGTCGTTGGGTGCCAAGTCGCTAGCGCGGCGCGCTTGCGTCACGGCTTCCTCGAAGGCGCCCGCCAGGGCGAGGGTACGGGCGTACTCGGCTATGACCCAGGCGGAGCCGGAGTCGAGCTGACTGGCGGTGTTCAGTTGATCGACGCGCGCGCCGGGTAAGCCGGAGGCGGCCAGGCCCACGGGGCCGAGGCTGGCTACGGACGGGGTCTGCTCAGCTGAGACGCGCAGGCTGGCTAGCGCGTCGGCGCTGACGCTGGGCCTGGCGATCTTGGCGACCGCTTCGGCGGCTGCAGCGGCGAGCTCGGCGGGGCCGGCGCCCTGCACCTGCGTGGGCTGAACCGCTCCGCCAACCATGACGTTGATCTCGGCCATGACCCCACCGCCACCGGCGACGACGCGGCCGGTAACCACGGCGTCGGCGTTGAAGACGCGCACGAGCAGGGGCTCGACTTCCTGGCCAGTGTCGGCGGCCTTGTTGGCCATCAGTGCGGCGTCGCCGATCGGCGGCACGTACACGCCGGGGATCTGGTTGAGCGCGTGCTGCATGGCGGTCGGGAGCCCAAGCTGGTAACCCGCCACGGCACCGTCGGCGTCGAAGGGCAAGATGACGACTCGCGTCGGTTCGGTGGCCCCTTGCGCGAACGCCGCCCCGGTCAGGAAGGTGGCGGCCAACAGCGTTAGTAACGTTGTCAGTAGGGACGGTGTTCTCAGAGTTTGAAAGCGGCGCCTGATCATCATCGCGGAGTATAACCGCGGCGCGTGAGAAGCCTAAGCCGACGGTTAAACGCGCGCTTACCCGTTAGCCGCGCTGACCTTCACTCGTAGCGCGGTTCGAGCCGGAAGCCGAGCGGCAGCAACTCGGCCACCGTGGTCTCTACGACTTTGCCCGCATGGTTCACGAGCTGCACTCTCGCCTCCGGCGCGAACTCGAAGAGGATCTGCCGGCACGCCCCGCAGGGGGAGGCCGGCTCGTCCGCGGCCGTGTACACCACCACGTGGTCGAAAGCGCGCCGGCCGCTGGTGGCCAGGGCCTGCACGGCGGACTGCTCAGCGCAGCGCGCAAGGCCGTAGCTAGAGTTCTCGACGTTGGAGCCGGCGAAGACCGTGCCGTCCGTGGCGCGTAGTGCGGCGCCGACGTGGAAGCCCGAGAAGGGCGTGTAGGCGTTGTGGAACGCCTGGTAGGCGGCCTGCCAGAGGTCGCTAGGCACGGACTCAGGGCGCCGCGGCTCCAGATGACTTGTGCCTGACTTTGGGTCCATGCACTTACTCTACGCCTGCAGCGCGCAATTAGCCGAAGAGGCGCTGCCAGAGCGGCGGCCCGAGCACTGCCAGGCCCACCGCCACGGACGCGAGTGAAGCCAGTAGCACGGCGCCTGCGGCGGCGTCCTTGGCGGTGGCCGCCAGGTCGTGCTTCTCAGGGCTGGCGAGGTCCACGGTGGCTTCGATAGCGCTGTTGAGCAGCTCGAGCGCCAGCACCAGGCCGCACATGACGAGGATGGGCGCCAGCGGCGCCCGCAGCCACGCCGCCATGCCTACCGCCAGCACGCCGATGAGCAGCTCGCGCCGGAAGTTGGGCTCGCGCTGGTAGGTGCGCCTGACGCCGTTGACCGCCCACCCGAGCGACGTGATGAACGACCGGTCTGTGCGTGGCCCGTTGCTCAAGCCCGCACCTCGGCCGCCAGGGCCAGCACGCGCTCCTGCGCTGCCAGGAACGGGCCCCACTCCGCGTCAGTCTGATGATCGTACCCGCGCAGGTGCGTGAGCCCGTGAGCGGCCAGCACCAGCACCTCGTCCTGTAACTGGTGCCCGTGCTCCGCAGCTTGCCGCGCGGCCGTTTCTAGACTGATGAGCACGTCGCCGAGGTGCGGCACCTGCGGGAAGCCTTCGTCGTCCGGCTCGAAGGTGGGGTAGGAGAGCACGTCCGTGGGACCCTCCTCGCCGCGGTCACTCTGGTTGTGTCTGGCTATGCTCGCGTCGTCCATGAGGACCAGCGTCAACTCGCGGTCTGCTAACCCCAACTCGTCCATGAACAGGGCTAACGCGCGGCGCAGTTCGTCGGCGTGCGGGTACTGCTCCGTCTCGTCCAGTAGCTCTATCCGCTCCATCGTCGGCAGCGACCTAGCCGGTCGGCGCCTCCTTCCTAGTTGCGGTCTGCGCCTTCATGTCGGGTGCCGGAGCGCTGTAGGTGTCAGACTGCGCGGCCCTCACGCGCTTCAACCCGCGCACCTCTTCGGCGCTGGGGTAGGAGATGCGCCTATGCAGGATGGCGGTCAGCATGCGCTCGAACGTAGAGGCTATGACCTCTAGGTCCTTGAAGGTGAGGGGCGCTTCGTCGAGCTGCCCGTCCTGTTGCCGCTGCTGGATGAGCCGGTCGATGAGCGAGCGGATGTTAGACGGCGACGGGTCGGAGAGGGTGCGCGACGCGGACTCCACCGCGTCGGCCAGCATGAGGATGGCGCTCTCCTTGCTGCCGGGGCGCGGGCCCGGGTAGCGGAAGTTGAGTTCCTCAACCTGCCCCTCCTCCAGGGCGCGCTTGTAGAAGTAACTGAGGACGGTGGTGCCGTGGTGCTCCGCCACGTACGGCTCGAGTTCCTCGGGCATGTGGTTGGAGCGCAGCAGTTCCAGGCCGTCGCGCACGTGGCTGATGATGATCAGGTAGGAGAGGTGCGGACTGATGCGGTCGTGCGGGTTCTCGCCCGTGAACTGGTTCTCCACGAAGAAGTGCGGCCGCCGCATCTTGCCTATGTCGTGGTACAGCGCCCCCACACGCGCGAGGAGCGCGTTGCCGCCCACGTTCTTGACCGCTTGCTCGACCAGGTTAGAGATGATGAGGCTGTGCTGGTAGGTGCCGGGCGCCTCGGCTATGAGCCGCTGCAGGAGCGGGTGCGTGGGGCTGGAGAGCTCGATGAGCCTGAAGTCGGTCAGGAAGCCGAAGCCCGACTCGGCCACGGGCAAGAGGCCCAGGGTGAGCACCCCGGCCAGCAACCCGCCCGCCGCCAGCAGGAGCGCGCCCGACACTGCGGCGGCGAGCGTCATGCCGCCCGCCACGAGTACTAACGCGAACATGGAGAGACCGGCCGTGAGGCCGCCAACCACACCCGCCAGGATGAGCCACAGGCGGTTACGCGAAGCCACCGCCACGAGCGCAGCGCTGGTGGAGCCCACCAAGGTGGCCACGAGAGCGATGACGGGGGAGGCGGGCACCAACACACCCATGGCCAGCGCTATCCAGGCGCCGAAGAGTATGCCAGCTCGGGAGCCTAGCAGGGCGGCCACCACTATGGGCGTCATGAGGGCGAAGAGGAAGTGCGGCGAGGCCAGCACGGCCATGCGCTGCAGCAGCAGCACTATCAGCGTGAGGACGACCAGGAACGCCAGCTTGCGGAACGTAAGCCGCGCGAACAGCCTGCGGCGCAGGAAGACGAGCGGCGCTACCAGCAGCAGGGTGAGGATGACCACGCCGGCCACGATCCACGCTGTCTGCGAGATGGCTTCGGCGCGGGCGCTGTAAAGCCCGAGCGAGTCGAGCACCCGCAGCTGGTCCTCGCTGAGGAGGTCGCCTTCCTCCACGATCACCTGCCCGGCTTCCAGCGACTGCAGCACGGGCGCTACCGCGTTGAAGGCGGCGTCGCGGGCAGCTTGCGTCAGCCTGTCGTTGGGTACCGAGGTAGCCAGCAGGCGCCGCTCCAGCACCAGGCGCGTTTCGCGTTGCCGGTCGGGCGGCGCTATGGCAACCATCTCCTCGATCAGGCGGGGGATCTCGGAGGCGCGTATGCCGGCAGGTTGCCGGTAGCGGCTGATGACCTCGTCCACCACCACCGGCGGTAAGCCGGAGGAGGTGACGCTGGCGGTGACCAGCGCAGTCATCTGCGGGTCGGAGGAGTAAACGGCCTCGATCTGCTCGCGGGCGGCGAGGCGTTCGCGCTGGGTGGCTATGCGGTCCTCGACCTGGGTGGCTACGGGCGCCACGAACGTCTGCGGGCTGGGTTGCCCCACGCGCAGGGGCGTGCGCTGCCGCGTGCCGTACACGCTATAGATGAGCAGCCCAAGGCCTACGGCCGTGAGCAGCACCAGGACCCAGAAGCGCCTGGTGGCCGGTCTGTTGGGCCTGCTAGCCGTGCTGCTCATAGGCGAGGACGATCTGCGCTACCAGCGGGTGGCGCACCACGTCGGCCTTAGTGAAGTACTGGAACGAGATGCCGTCGATGTCCTGCAGGATCCGCTGCGCGACCTGCAAGCCGCTCTGCACGGAGCCGGGCAGGTCAGTCTGCGTGGTGTCGCCAGTGACGACCACGCGGCTGTTGAAGCCCATGCGCGTGAGGAACATCTTCATCTGCTCGGCTGTGGTGTTCTGCGCCTCGTCGAGGATTATGAAGGCGTCGTTAAGGGTGCGGCCGCGCATGAACGCTAGCGGCGCCACTTCGATGGTGCCCTGCTCGATGAGCCGCTCCACCTTCTCGGCAGGCAGCATGTCCTGCAGCGCGTCGTAGAGGGGCCGCAGGTAAGGGTCTATCTTGGCTTGCAGGTCGCCCGGTAGGAAGCCGAGTCGTTCGCCAGCCTCCACGGCCGGGCGCGTGAGCACTATGCGCTTCACGCGGTTGGCTACGAGCGCCTCAACGGCCATGGCCACCGCCAGGTAGGTCTTGCCGGTACCGGCGGGCCCGAGACCGAAGGTGATGGGGTTGTTGGCTATGGCGTGCACGTAGCGCCGCTGACCAGCCGTCTTCGGGCGGGTGCGGCCGGGCAAGCGCAGTGTGCTGGTGCCGGCCCCGCCGGGAGCCTGGGCCGTGGTGCCCGCACTGGCCGCGTCGGCTATAGCCTCGTCCTCAGCGGCTTGCGCCTCGGTGGGTAGTTCGCCGTAAGCGATCTCGGCTAGCGTTATCTCGCCACCCTGGCGGATGGTGCTGAGCAAGCTGCTGAAGGTGCGCTCCGCTTGCGCCACCTGCTCGGGTTCGCCGCTCAGGTACACCTCGTCGCCGCGCGCCACGACCTTGGCGCCGAGGCGGGAACGGAGCAGTTTGAGGTTCTCGTCGTTCTGACCGAAGAGAGACAGTGCCTCCGCAGGGCTGCGGAGCTTTAGCGTCATAGATGTCGCGATCGCGTCCTCCTGAGCCGCCGCTTGGCGGCCGGTTCGGAAAGTACCTCGTGCCAGATCATGCCACTGATAAGCGACGACCGGTCGGTGGCCAGCACGGGCGCAGTCAGTCTAGCGGCTGGGGGCGCCCCTGGCGGTAGCGCACCCGCCTTCCGGGCGCCGGGTACCGGCGAGTCCGTGATCTCGCTGGTGGTCCTGCGAGTCCTGTCGCGGCTGCGGCGGCTGACCTCTATAGGGGCCGATACACCTTCGCGTCCGAGCGAGCTCTGGCGCGCACCAGCTGCCGGCGCCCGCCCCGGTGCGGCAGCGCCACCCTCGCGGCCAAGGCTGGACTTCGGTACCCGGGAACCGGTATCGCCAATGCGGCGCGCCTCACCCGATACGAGGCTGCCGCCAGCGTCGCCCTTCACGAGCTGGCCACTAGGCTGCGGTGGCTGTTGCTGAGCCTGAGCCTGCTGCCTTTTGCGCGCGACCGGAGCCGTGGGGCGGCCGGCGTCCTCCTGCATCTGCGCCTCGCGCACGCGGGCCCTTATCTCCTCGAGCGCTTCCTCGATAGAGCCCGCCGTGAGGGGGCCGCGCCCCTTCGGCGCCTGCTGGTTGGGCGCACCCTGGCCGGCGGTGCTGGCACGCGCCTGGCCCTGCGCCCGCTGCGGCTGGGCTGGCGCCGGCGCCACCGGGCGACCGGGCTCTGCCTCGCCGCCCGGTTTGGCGGTCGGCGGCTTCGGGGCAGCCTCGTCCTCAGGCGCCCCCTTCTTCTTGCTGAACGCCGGCAAGATGAAGAAGACGATGAAGAAGATGATCCCTAGGATCGTCTCGAAGCTGAAGCTCACGCCTACCCTTCGTCTTGCCCGGCCGCGCGCCCGATGTTGCCGCGCATGCTGGTGTCGGACTTGATGTTCTCCAGCGAGTAGAAGTCCATGATGCCCAGGTTGCCGTCGCGGAACGCTTGCGCGATGGCGCGCGGCACCTCAGCCTCGGCCTCGACCACGCGGGCGCGCATTTCCTCCACGCGCGCGCTGTTCTCCTGCTCAAGCGCCACAGCCATAGCGCGGCGCTCTTCGGCTTTGGCCTGCGCCACGCGCTTGTCTGCCTCGGCCTGGTCGGTCTGCAGCTGGGCACCGATGTTGCGGCCCACGTTCACGTCGGCGATGTCGATGGAGAGGATCTCGTACGCGGTACCGGAGTCCAGGCCCTTGGCGAGCACGGTCTTGGAGATGATGTCGGGGTTCTCGAGCACGCCCTTGTGAGACTGCGTGCCACCGATGGAGGAGACCACGCCTTCACCCACGCGGGCGATGATGGTCTCTTCACCGGCACCACCCACGAGGCGCTCGAGGTTGGCGCGCACGGTGATGCGGGCGGTAGCGATCAGCTCGATGCCGTCCTTGGCCACCGCAGACACGCTGGGGGTCTGGATGACGCGCGGGTTGACCGACACCTTCACGGCGTCCAGCACGTCGCGGCCGGCCAGGTCGATGGCAGCCGCGCGGTCGAACGGCAGGGGGATGCGCGCCTTATCGGCGGCGATCAGCGCGTCGACCACGCGGTCGACGTTACCGCCGGCCAGGTAGTGAGCCTCTAAACCGTTCTGGTTGACCTCTATGCCGGCCTTATCGGCCTTGATGAGGGGCAGGATGATCTGGCTGGGCGGCACGCGCCTGAGGCGCATGGCCACCAGCGATGGGAGGCTGACCTTGACACCTGCCGCGACGGCCGAGATCCAGAGCCCGATGGGGATGAAGTTGAACAGGATGATGAAGAAGAGGAGTACGGCTCCCGCCAAGATCAGCAGGGTGATATCCATTCGGTTAGGCCTCCTTGCGGCCGTCGTCGGCCGCGGTCTGGTCGTGGTCCGCCACGCTGGCGGTGTCTGCGTGCAGAGCTTGCGTAGCAGCGGTCGGCGTGGAACCCGCCGCCGCTGGTGAAGATGATTGAGAGGCGGACGCTTCGACCTTCCGCACCGTAACGCGGCTGCCTTCCACCCTCAACACCTTGAGGGTGCTGCCAACGGGAATGAAATCGCCTTCGCTGACGACGTCTACCCGGTCGTCGCCGAAGCGGGCCACGCCGGCGGGCCTTAGGTCCGTTAGCGCGGTGCCGGTGTTGCCAACGAGCTCGACCCGGTCGATCTGCGGCACGGTGCCAGCGGCGCCACCGCCGGAACTGAGGCGATCAGAGAGGCGCAGCGCGGCGGCTAGCTGGCTGTTAGGCAGCATCCAGAGGAGCACGCCCAGCAGCACGCCGCCGAAGAGCACGCCGTAACCGAGCACCGAGAGGGTGCCCTCCTCGAAGATGCGCACCAAAGCTATGACGATGGCGGCGAGGCCGAGCACGCCCGCCACGCCGAAGCCCGGCAGGATGAACACCTCCACAGCCAGCAGCACCACCCCAGCTACGAGGATGCCAATGTCGAGGAGGCCGGCGGGGTTAGCGAAGTACGCCGCGGCGGCGAACACACCGAGCGCCACGATGCCGATGGCTCCGGGTATGCCGAAGCCGGGCGAGAAGAGCTCGATGAGGAGGCCGCCGATGCCCACGACCAGTAAGAGAGCCGCTACCAGCGGGCGGGACAGCAGGCCCGCCAGCCGCTCGGAGAGGCCGGGCTCCAGCCGCGTTACGCTGGCGCCCGCGTAACCGAACGCGGCCAGGGCTGCTTCGAGGTTAGCGGCTTCGGTGTCGGCGATGTTGTGCTCCACCGCCTGCCGGGCCGTGAGGGTGATGAGCTCGGTACTGGTGGACAGGCCCGGGATCTCGATGCGTTCATCGACCATGCCTTCAGCCACCCGAGCGTTACGGCCGCGCGCCTCGGCCACGCTGCGGAACTCGCCGCGCAGGGCGGAGGAGAACTTCTCGTCCACCGGCGCCACGCCCGTGGGGGTCTGCATGATGGGTAACGCCGCCCCGATGCTGGAGCCAGGCAACATGGCCAGGTGCTGAGCGCTCATGGCGATGAGCGCACCCGCGCTGAAGGCGTTCTGCACAACCGCGATGGTGGGCACGCGCGCCTCGTGCAGTATGACGCCCACGATGTCCTGCATGGCGCTGACGGCGCCGCCGGGCGTGTCGAGGTACAGCACGAGCGCCAGGGGCTGCTCGTCGTTAGCGCGCTGCACGCGGCTGCGCACGAAGGCGGTGGTGCCGCTGTTGATCTCGGAGTCTATGGGCAGCAGCCACACCTCGTTGGTGGAGCCACCCGTCTGCGCCCACGCCGAGCTGCCGGCCAGCGCGAGCAGGCCCAGCGTGGCGGCGACCGCCAGTAGTAGAAACCACTGGATAAGGCCGCCTCTGGCGGACGTTGCGGAGTGGTGCTTCACGCGGCGAGGATACCACTCCGTAGCGCTGCGCCGTGGAGCGCGGCAACGGCGCACACTCGGCTCACCAGCGGGCATTCTGGGCGCTACCAAGGCTTGGCGGCGCGTAACCTCACGTTGCAGGTAGCAGCTCACGGTTGCTATACTTCGTCTTCGGTCGTGCCCCACACCGGGTTAGGGGCGCACAGGGCGCCGGCAGAGCGCAGCAAGTTGGCATGCCCGGGGGTATAGCTCAGTTGGTAGAGCGGCGGTCTCCAAAACCGTAGGTCGCGGGTTCAAGTCCTGCTGCCCCCGCCAAGAACAGGACGGCACTTCTCGTAAACGAGGGGTGCCGCTTCTGATTGCGTCACGCCGCTACCCACCCTGGCCGCCGGGTGCTATAAGGTATGACCATGCAGCAGGTGAACGGAACACCCGAAGACGCCCTGGCCCGCGCCACGCAGGTAAGCGATACCGAGCGCCTGGGCTTCACCGACACTGGCGCCGAGAAGGCGGCCGGCCTCATCGCTAACAGCGGCAAGCACGGCGCCGCCATCCGCGTGTTCGTGAAGTCTGGCGGCTGCAGCGGCTACCAGTACGGCATGGCCATAGAGGACCGCTTCATGGACGGCGATCTGCTGTTCGAGGACCGCGGCGTGCGCGTGGTGGTCGATGAGCGCAGCTGGCCGCTCCTGCGCGGCTCGCGCCTCGATTACGTAGAGAACATGATGGGCGGCGGCTTCAGCGTAGAGAACCCACAGGCCAGCAGCAACTGCGGTTGCGGGCACTCGTTCCGCACCGACGGCCGGCCGGCCCCGCAAGGGCCCGAGGATAGCTGCAGCTGAGGTATCGCCAGCGGACGTTAGGCCGAAGGGCCAGTTTAGGGCCTGAGGCAACACGAAGAACGCACGAAGAACGAGCCAGAACCTAAAGCGGCGCCCCGGAGTTACCCGGGGCGCCGCTTCTCGTTACTTGTTCTTCAGTACTTGAACAGTCCGCTCAGTCGCCGCTAGCCTCGAACGTGTGCCGCAGCACGGGCTGGCGGGCGGCCTTAACCTCGTCCAGACGCCTGACAGGCGTGGTGTACGGGGCGTTAGCCAGGTAAGTGTCGTCCTCTTCAGCGCGCTTCAGGATCTCGGCCAGGGCGTCCATGTACTGGTCGAGGGTCTCGAGCGACTCGGTCTCGGTGGGTTCGACCATCATGGCTTCCTTCACCACTAGCGGGAAGTAAACCGTGGCGGGGTGCATGCCGTAATCCAGCTGCGCCTTGGCGATGTCCAGCGTGCGCAGACCCTCTGGCGGCTGCGCCACGAACTCGTGCATGTTCACGCGGTCGAAGGGCACGGTGAAACCGAGCTCCTTGAAGCGCATACGCATGTAGTTCGCAGCCAGAACCGCGTGCCCGCTCACGTCGCGCAGGCCCTCCTTGCCGAGCCCACGGATGTAGGTGTACGCGCGCACGAGGTTACCGAAGTTGCCGTAGAAGCTGCGCATGCGGCCGATGCTCAAGGGCATGTCGGTGTCGAGGTAGAACTCGGCCTCTTCGCCTTCACCACGCTTGGCAACGACCGGGGCAGGCAGGAACGGCAGCAGGTGCGCCTTCACGCCCACGGGGCCCGTTCCGGGACCGCCACCGCCGTGCGGGGTGGTGAACGTCTTGTGCAGGTTGAGGTGCACCACATCGAAGCCCATGTCGCCAGGCCGGGCGCGGCCCATGATGGCGTTCAGGTTCGCGCCGTCGTAATAGAGCTGCGCGCCGACCGCATGAGCGGCGTCGGCGATCTCGAGGATGCTGCGCTCGAACAACCCGAGGGTGTTGGGGTTCGTGAGCATGACCGCGGCCACGGCGGGGGAGAGGGCGGCCTTGAAGGCCTCCACGTCGACCTCGCCGTTAGGGCCGGTGGCCACTTCCTTCACGTCGTAGCCGGCCATGGCGGCGGTGGCGGGGTTGGTGCCGTGCGCGGCGTCCGGCACGAGCACTATGCGCCGCTGCTCGCTCTCGCCGCGCGACTCGTGGTACGCGCGGATCATGAGCACGCCGGCCAGCTCAGCGTGCGCGCCGGCGGCGGGCTGCAGGCTGAAACCGTCCATGCCGGTTATGCCCGACAGGTCGCGCTGCAGATTGTAGAGGAGCTCGAGCGCGCCCTGCGCCGTTTCGGGCGCCTGGTAAGGGTGCAGGTCCTGGAAGAGCTTGGCGGCGTCCTCGTTGACCTTAGGGTTGTACTTCATGGTGCAGCTGCCGAGCGGGTAGAAGTTGGCGTCAATACTCATCTGCCGGTGCGCCAGCTGCGTGTAGTGACGCACCAGGTCGAGCTCGGACACCTCCGGCAGCTTGGGAGGCTCGGAGCGCAGGTTCTCCGCACCGAGGAGTTCCGCCAGGTCCACGTCGGCTACGCGGGGTGGGTGCGCGGCGCGCCGCCCGGGGCGCGAGCGCTCGAAGATGAGCGGGAAGTCCGCGGTGTCTCTGGGCATTCCGCTGGCGTCAGACATGGGCGGCCTCCGCGCGGTTCAGGACGGCGCCTAGTGCCTTGACCAGCTTGGCGATGTGGGCGTCAGTGGTGCTCTCCGTGGCGGACAGCACTACGGCGTGACCCAGGCCGTACTCGTCGCCGGCGGGCACGCCGGCCTGCACGCCGTGCTTGGCCAGCTCGGAACGGAGCCGTGCGGGCTCCATGTCTACCGGCAGTACGAACTCGTTGAAGTAGCGCGCACCAGTGAGGGGCTCGTAGCCCGCGGCCTCTAGCGCTACGGCTAGCTGCCGTGCGCGCTGCACGGAGCCCACGGCCAGCTCGCGCAGGCCCTGCGGCCCGAGCGCGGCCAGGTTGATGGCGGCCATGAGCGCGGTGAGCTGGTGGTTGGAGCAGATGTTGGACTTGGCTTTCGAGCGGCGGATGTGCTGCTCGCGAGCCTGCAGGGTTAGTACGAAGGCGCGGTGGCCGTCCACGTCGGTGGTCTGACCCACCACGCGGCCGGGGAACTGCCGCACGAGGTTATCCTTCACGACCATGAAACCGAAGGCGGGACCGCCGAAGTTGGCGGGGTTACCCACGGTCTGGCCGTCGCCGACCGCTACGTCCGCGCCGTACTCGCCGGGGGAGGCCAGCACAGCGAGGCTAAGCGGGTCCACGGCGGCTACGAACAGCGCGCCGGCTTCGTGAGTAGCGCTGGCGAGCCCCTGCATGGGCTCCAGGTAACCCAAGTAGTTGGGCTGCTGGGCAATAACGCACGCGGCCTCGGCCAGGCTGCCCGCTTCGGGCACGGGCGTGGTCAGTTCCTCCAGGTCGAGGGTAACGATCTCGATACCCAGCGGCGACAGGTACGTCTGCAGCACCTCGCGCGTTTCGGGGTGCACGCCGCGGCTCACTACCACCTGCTCGCGGCCGGTCTGGCGCACTGCCAGCAGGGCGCCCTCAGCCACGGCGGTAGCGCCGTCGTACATGGAGGCGTTGCTGACGGGCAGCCCGGTGAGTTCCGACATCATGGTCTGGTACTCGAAGGTGGCCTGCAGGATGCCCTGCGCGACCTCGGGCTGGTAAGGCGTGTACGCGGTCACGAACTCGCTCTGCATGGCGAGGTGGCTGGTGACGCTCGGCATGAAGTGCCGGCGCACGCCGCCGCCTAAGAAGTCGGCCCCGGTGGCATCGTTCTTGGCTGCCAGTTCGCGCAGGTGCGCCATGAGCTCAGCTTCGTTAAGGCCGGGCGCCACGTCCATCTCGGGGTTACGGAGCTGCGCAGGGATGTCGTCGAACAGAGCGTCGATGGAGGGCGCGCCGATCAGTTCCAGCGCCCGAGCTACGTCCTCGGGCGTGTGCGGCAAGTAATGCACTTACTCTCCTTCTGTGAGGGCCTGGTAGGCGTCGCCGCTCAGCAGGGTGTCGAGCTCAGCGGGGTCGCTCATCTTCACGCGGAAGATCCAGCCGCCCTGGTAAGGCGCCTCGTTGATCTGCTCCGGGGTGGTCTCGAGCGAGCCGTTGACCTCAACGATGGTGCCGCTGACAGGCGTGTAGATATCGGAGGCGGTCTTAACGGACTCGATGACGGCCACCTGGTCGCCCTTACTAACGGCAGCGCCAGCTTCGGGCAACTCGACGAAGACCACGTCGCCGAGCTGGTCCTGCGCGTAGTCGGAGATACCGACCGTTACGGTGTCGTCGCTCTCGCGCCTGACCCACTCGTGAGACTCGTCGAACAGTACGTCGTGCGGGATGTTCATCTCTACTCCTTATGTAGCCGGCCTGCGCCGCGCTTACTTACGAGCATCATGCCTTGTTGAAGGGAAGGTCCACTACCTGCGCCGCGACCGACTGACCGCGGATCTCGACACCCAGCTCCTGGCCGGACTGCGCCAGGTCGCTGCGAACCCAAGCGAACGCGATGGCGTCGCGGGTGAGGGGCGAGAGCGCCCCGGAGGTCACGACCCCGACCTCCTCGCCGCCGTGCAGCACCTTGTAATCAGCACGCGGAATACCGCGCTCGAGCAGGCGGATGCCCACCAGGCGCCGGCCGCAGTCCGCGTCCCACATAGCCTCGCGGCCGTAGAAGGGTTTGTCCTTAACCACCCAGCCGAACGGGGTGCAGAGCGGGTTGCTGTTCTCGTCGAACTCGTGGCCGAAGAGCGGGAAGCCCGCCTCGAGCCTGAGGGTGTCGCGGGCGCCCAGGCCGCACGGTATGGCGCCTTCGGAGACCAGCAGCTGCCAGAGCGCGACCACGTCGTTAGGGTGGCTGAAGATCTCGAAGCCGTCCTCGCCCGTGTAGCCGGTGCGGCTCAGGCGGGCCGGCACGCCCGAGATGTTCACGTCCAGGGTGCCGTTACGCTTGATGGCGCCCAGGTCGTCGTCGATCAGTCGGCTGAGTAGCAGCGGCGCGCCCGGGCCCTGCAGGGCTACCAGCGCCCAGTTGTCGGACTCGTCCACCACGTGCACGTCGTACTGACCGGCCAGCCGCTTCAGGTGCTGCAGGACGGCGGCCGTGTTGGAGGCGTTAGCCACCACCATGTACTCGTCGTCCTTCTCGCGGTACACGAACAGGTCGTCAATCAGGCCGCCCTGGTCGTTGGGGAGCATGTTGTAGTGGCCCCGGCCGTGCCTGAGCTTGCCCGGGTCGTTCAGCGTGGCGAACTGCAGGAACTCGGTGGCCTGCGGGCCCAGCACGCGGATCTCGCCCATGTGGCTCACGTCGAAGATGCCGACGTCCTGCCGCACCGCGAGATGCTCCTGGTTGATGCCGCCCTTGTAGTGCAGGGGCATGTCGAAGCCCGCGAAGTCGACCATGCGGGCGCCTAGTTCCAAGTGGGTTTCGTAAAGTGGCGTGCGCCTCATCCGGTCGACCATATCACGCCGGAAAGGACGCTTCTCACGCGTTGTACTACTCTTCAGGACTGCCCTGCGGGGCCTTCACAGGCGTTGCTGATGCTGGGTTAGTTAGGCCTTCTGGGCGAGCTTCTCGAGCACCATGGTGGCCACGGCGCGCAGCGGTTCGAACACGCCGTCGAAGTTGGCGGCGACCGCTTCGAAGAACTGCACCTTGCTCTGCGGGTCGAGCACGCGCTTCAGCATCTCCATGTCCACAGCGTCTTCTAGATCGCGTTTGTTGGCCTGGATGACGAACGGCACGTCGCCTAAGCGCAGGTTGTACTCGATGAGGTTCTCGCGCAGGTTGCGGAGGCTCTCAGCGTTGGCGCGCAGCCGGGCGGGGGAGGAGTCGGCCACGAAAACCACGCCGTCCACGCCGCGCAGGATGAGCTTGCGTGACGAGTTGTAGAAGACCTGACCGGGCACCGTGTAGAGGTGGAAGCGGGTCTTGAAGCCGTTCACCTTGCCAAGGTCCAGCGGCAGGAAGTCGAAGAAGAGCGTGCGCTCGTCCTCGGTGGCCAGCGACACCATCTCGCCTTTAGATTCGGCGGGCACCTGCTCGTAGATCTGCTTGAGGTTGGTCGTCTTACCTGACAGACCCGGACCGTAATAGACGATCTTGAAGTTGATCTCGCGGGCGGAGAAGTTGATGGTGCTCATTTGTTAGCCCCGAACAGACCGTCCAGCAGGGCGGTGGCGCCGTCTTGGAACTCGGCATCGAAGTCGACGGTGGGGGCAGGTTCGGTGCTGTTCTCGAGCTGCTCCCGGATAGCCTCGGCCGCTTGCTTGGTGGCCAGCTTCACGCGCCCCAGTTGCGCGCTGGAGTCGAAGACGGTAACGAGTAACGCTTCCGCGCCCAACTCCTCAAGGTACGTACCCACCGTGTCGCCCTGCTGCACGGTCTCCTTGAAACCCTCCTCGCCGAACAGGTTGGCGATGGCGCGGTTGGCGGCGTAGTTGGAGGCAACCAGAGTAGCGAAAGAGTCGAGCGAGGGAGGCCGCGGCGCCCACAGGGCGCGGGCGTGCATGAGTACGAAGCCCTTGCGGTCGATGATAAGCGCATAACGGCCACGGCTCTTGGCGAGAAGCTCCCGCAAGATGCCGTCGACGCTGTCGAATGTGGACCCGTAAAGGTCGAGCGAGGGCTCGAGCATGGGGTTCACTGTATCAGCAGCGCAGCTCGTGCAGCGTAGAACAAACCACTTTCGTCACCGCACGGGCAGTATCGCTGGCACGCGGCGCGGTCACGGTGACGGCTTACCCTTCTATCACCACCTTCCTGGCCCCACCGAGAGGAGCCCTCATGACCGACAACGCCACCAGCTCGGCGCCGCCCCTACCGGCGTCAACGCACGTAGGTGCGGTCTACCTGCGGGTCCGCGACCTGGCCCAAGCGGCCGACTTCTACGGCGGCGTCCTGGGTCTCACGCGCATGCCTGCGGCTCCGGGTGCGGCGCTCTTCGGTGCTGGCGACAGTGCCCTCGTGGGCCTGATCGAGGCGCCGGACGCGCCGGGGGCCCACCGCGCTCCGGGCCTCTACCACCTCGCTATCCTCTTGCCGGACCGGGCGCAGCTGGGGGCCTTCCTCCAGCACACCGCTAACGTGCGGGCCAGGTTGCAGGGGGCGTCCGATCATGGCGTCAGCGAAGCCATCTACCTAGCGGACCCGGAAGGTAACGGGATCGAGGTCTACCGCGACCGGGACCGCTCCGAGTGGCCCATGACCGCCAGCGGGGTGGAGATGGTCACCGCCCCGCTGGACGCGCAGGGCGTACTGGCGGCGGGCGCGCAGCTGCCGGGACCGTTCGTGGCGCCGGCAGGCACGAGCATGGGTCACGTGCACCTGCGCGTGTCCAGTCTCGAACGCGGCCGGGCGCGCTACACCGGCGTGGTCGGCCTGAGCGTCACGCAAGCCAGTTACCCGGGCGCGCTCTTCACTTCGGCTGGCGGCTACCATCACCACATCGGCATGAACACGTGGAGCACGCAGGACCGGCCAGCTCCGGAACACGGCTCGCTGGGCTTGGCGTGGTTCGAGTTAGCCGTGACTGATGACGCCGCGCGTACCGCGCTCAAGGCGCGACTGGCGGCGGACGGCGCGGTGAGCGACGACGAGGCTGCGCCCTTCCCAGCGCGGGTGTATTACGACCAGGACGGCATAGGCCTAGCGGTCACGGCCGGGTAGGGCAGAGCACGCTCGGCGTGTGCCCGTGCCACCCGACGCCCTGCGGGTAAGACAGTTGTAAGACTCCCGGCGGTAGAACTACTCCCGGTGTGAACGCTGCTGACTCCCTCCCCCAACGCAAGCACGCTCAAGTGCCGCTATGCCCAGCCTGTGGCAGTCCCGTAGTGCGGATCGACGCTTCGGTCGAGGTCAAGTACCACGTGCACTTCACCGTCACAGCCCACGATCTGGAAGTCATCGAGGAGCAGTTCGGCGACGGTGA
>JBBAFX010000013.1:0-20472 GCA_041655195.1 Trueperaceae bacterium | reverse complement strand
GGTTCTGCACTAGGCGGCGCGCCTCGCCGTTCGAGGCGGTCAGGCCCGCCAGCGTAGCCAGGCGTGCCACGGGCACGCCGCCGTCCTGCATGTCCGTAGCTGCCACCGCGTACTCGGGCATCTGGTCAGGTATTGCGCCCTTGGCGATCTCGTCGTAGCGACTCTCGGCGGCGGGCACGGCGGCCGCGCCGTGGTAGATGCTGGTCAGTTCCCGCGCGAAGGTGCGGTGGGCGCCCACCGGGTCGGTGGCCAACTGCTCTTGCAGCGGCGCCAGCTCGAGCGCTGTGCCCAGCTCCGCGTAAGTCATGAGCAGTTCGTCGCCGACCTGCATGGCCTTCTTGAACATCTCCGCTGGCGGTTCAGAGATGCCGATGTAGTTCCCGAGCGACTTCGACATCTTCTCCACCCCGTCGAGACCCACCAGCAGCGGCGTGGTCATCGCCACTTGCGGCTCCTGACCGTAAGCGCGCTGCACGTCGCGCCCAACCAGCAGGTTGAAGAGCTGATCGGTGCCGCCCAGCTCCACGTCAGCGCGGATAGCCACGGAGTCGTACGCCTGGCTGAGGGGGTAGAGGAACTCGTGCACGGAGATGGGCACGCCGCTCTGGTAGCGCTTCGTGAAGTCGTCGCGCTCCAGCATGCGCGCCACCGTGTACGTGGAGGCCAGCCGGATCATCGCCTCGAAACCTATTTCGTCGAGCCACTCGGAGTTGTGCCTTATCTCGAGCCGCTCCTCGCTCTGGTCGAGGATCTTGGTGGCCTGCGCCAGGTAGGTCTCGCCGTTACGGCGCGTCTCGGCCAGCGTGAGCACTGGCCGGGTCTTGGAACGGCCGGACGGATCGCCGATGGTGGCGGTGCGGTCACCGATGATGAGCACGACCTTGTGACCCAGGTCCTGGAACTGCCGCAGTTTGCGCAGCACCACGGCGTGACCGATGTGCAGGTCGCTGCTGGAGGGGTCCACACCGAGCTTGGCGCGCAGCTGGCGCCCCTCGCGCTCGGCTAGTTCCAGCTTCTCGAGGAGACCCCCTTCGGGCACGATCTGCTCGGCGCCCCGCTCCAGAAGTCTTAAAGCCGCTTCGTGGCGCTCTCCGCCTTCGGACCGTTCCATCTGAGAACCTTGCCTTTCTTGAGCGCGCGGCCGCCTCAGCGCCACGCGAAACCGCCAGTGAGCCGTGACGCGCCGCTCGCCACACACGCGGCGACTGCGTCAGCGGCGGAAATGTTATCACGCATGTCCTGATAGCATCGGCCCAGTAGGGTCGGGCAGCACGCGCCCGCGCCCGTTGGGAGGCTCACGTGCGGTTGGCGATGATCGGTCTTGGCAGGATGGGCTCCGACATGGCTCGGAGGCTCATGCGGAACGGGCACCAGGTAGTGGTATCCGACCTCGACGAATCGGCCGTTAAGGCGCTGGAACAGGAGGGCGCCACCGGTAGCAGCTCGCTGGTGGACGCGGTGCGCCAACTAGCTAAGCCGCGAGTGGTGTGGGCCATGGTGCCTGCAGGCCGCGCGACGGAGCAGGTCGTCATGGATAGCCTCAAGGAGTTGGAACCGGGCGACATCATCGTGGACGGCGCCAACTCTAACTACAAGGACTCCCTGCGCCACGCCGCAGCAGCGGCCGCCGCGGGGGTGCTGTGGCTCGACGCCGGGGTGTCCGGCGGGGTGTGGGGGCTGGAGGAGGGCTACAACCTGATGGTCGGGGGCGACGAGGCCGCCTATCGGCTGGTGGAACCCGCCCTGGCCAGCCTGGCACCGGCGGGCGGCCTGCTGCACGTAGGGCCCGCCGGCAGCGGCCACTTCGTGAAGACCATCCACAACGGTATCGAGTACGGCCTCCTGCAGGCGTACGCGGAGGGGTTCGAGGCCCTGAGCGCCTTCCCTCACGCCCAGCTGGACCTGGCCGCCATCTCCAAGCTCTGGACCAACGGCTCCGTGGTGCGGTCCTGGCTCCTGGAGCTTCTGGTGCTGGCGCTCAAGGCGGAGCCGCAACTGGACAACATAGAAGGCTACGTGGACGACAGCGGCACGGGTCGCTGGACCGTGGAGTACGGCGTGGAGCACGCCGTGCCCATGCCCGCCATCACGGCCGCCCTGTTTGCGCGCTTCGCCAGCCGGCAGGACGAGAGTTTCGCCGCCAAGGTCGTGGCCGCGCTGCGGCACCAGTTCGGCGGTCACGCCGTGAAGCCCAGTGAGGACAGCGAGTGAGCCGCAACGGCGGCAGCGTGCCAGCCTGCGCTTTCGTGATCTTCGGCGTCACCGGCGACCTAACGGAGCGCAAGCTCATGCCGGCGCTCTACCGGCTGCACGTGCGCGGCAGTCTGCATGAGGACAGCGTCATCATCGGCCACGCCCGCAGCGACCTCACGGACGAGGAACTCAGGCGGCGCATGGCCGAGGCGCTGGCACGCGAGGTGCCCGAGTTCGACCCAGCCGCTTGGCAGCGCTTAGCGCCGCGGCTACATTACATAAGGGGCGCGTACGACCAGCCGGACGGTTTCGAGAAGCTGGCGGCGCTCCTAGCCACGTTGGCACTGCCGGGCCGGGTGTTCTACACCGCCACGCCGCCCGCCGTGTACGAGGAGATCGCCCGCGGGCTGGACGAGGCGGGCCTGACGCAGGAGCCCGAGGGCGGTTTCGCGCGGCTGGTGGTCGAGAAACCGTTCGGCTCCGACCTGGCCAGCGCCAAGGCCCTGAACGAGGCGCTGTTAGCTCGTTTCCAGGAGCATCAGCTCTTCCGCATCGACCATTACCTCGCTAAGGAAACGGCGCAGAACCTGGCGGTGCTGCGCTTCGCGAACACCATGTTCGAGCCCCTCTGGAACAGCTCCTACATAGACCACGTGCAGATATCCGTACTGGAACCGATGGGCATGGAGGGTCGGGGCTCGTTCTACGAGGCCGCCGGGGTGGTGCGCGACGTGTTCCAGAACCACCTCCTGCAGCTCATGGCGCTGGTGGGCATGGAGCCGCCCGCCCGCTTCGACGCGCGCGAGGTGCGTAACGAGAAGGTCAAGTTCTTCAGCGCCGTAGCGTGCCCGGAACCGGGCGAGGTCGTCCTCGGCCAGTACGTGAGCGGGAACGGCTACCCGGGTTACCGGCAGGAGGAGGACGTGGACCCAGGCTCCCGCCAGGCCACGTACGCCGCCATGCGGCTAGAGGTCTCCAACTGGCGCTGGGCTGGCGTGCCGTTCTACCTGCGTTCCGGCAAGCGCCTGGAGGGTAAGGCCAGCGAGATCGTTCTGCAGTTCAAGACCCCGCCGCACGTACCGTTCGAGTTGGAGGCGCCGCTGCGGCCTGACCGCCTGATCCTGCGCATTGCTCCGGACGAGGGCATCGAGCTGAGGTTCAACGGGAAGCGCCCCGGCCAGCGCATCGACCTCAGCCGCATCAGCCTCGACTTCGACTATCAGGAGACGTTCGACTCCCCCAACCCGGACGCGTACGAGACCCTGCTGCAGGACGCCATGGAGGGTGACGCTACCCTCTTCATGCGCGCTGACGAGGTCGAGGCGCAGTGGCGCATAGTGGAACCCATCCTCGCCCGCGAGAACAGCACCAGCCCCGAGTTCTACGAAGCCGGTGGCCCGGGCCCGAGCGAAGCCTTCGCGCTACTCACTAACTCCGGCCGCGACTGGGTCAGGCCGGCGGGGCTGGACACCGACTGAAGCGCGGACCGGACGCGGGGAAACGCGTGATACCTTGAAGCGTGTCCAGCACCACTGACCGTTACGAAGCTCCCAGCACCTCGCAGAAGGTGCGCATCCTCGGCGTGCCCATGGACCTGGGTGCCGGCCGGCGCGGCGTCGATATGGGCCCGAGCGCGCTGCGCGTGGCGCGCCTCGCTAGGGCCCTCGAACAGCTCGGGCACGAGGTCGTGGACTTAGGCAACGTCGAGACCGAGGTGCCTGAAGCGACCAGCGACCCGGCTGCGGGCACCGAACCCGCCACCGGCACGCGCGGCAGGGGCCTCATGCACTACCCGCACGCCATCGCGGCCGCCTGCCGAGCCGCTTACGAACGCTTGAGCGCCCAAGCCGACGACACCTTCGTGGTGGCGCTCGGTGGTGACCACTCCATCAGCATGGGCACCGTGGCCGGCGTGGCCCGCGGCCAACGCACCGGGGTGGTGTGGGTGGACGCGCACGCGGACCTCAACACTCCCGAGACCAGCCCCTCCGGTAACGTGCACGGCATGCCCATGGCGCACCTGCTGGGTCTGGGTTCGCCACTGTTCCACGACATGTGGGGTGGCGGCGCGGTCCTAAGGCCCGAGGACGTGGTCTACGTGGCGCTGCGCAGCGTGGATCCAGGCGAGCGCGCCCTCATCCACGACCTAGGTATCCGCTACTTCAGCATGAAGGAGATAGACGAGCTGGGCATAGCCCGGGTGGCCGCCGAGACCGTGGAGCGGCTCTCCGGGTTGCCGCGCGTGCACGTGTCGTTCGACGCCGACGCCATAGACCCGAGCGTGGCGCCCGGGGTGGGCACACCCATCAAGGGCGGCCTGACCCTGCGCGAGGCGTTCCTGCTCATGGAGCTCTTCGCGGAGTCAGAGCTGGTCACTAGCCTCGACCTGGTGGAGGTGAACCCCATGCTGGACCGCGGCAACCAGACCGCGGAGACCATGGTAGACATGGCGGCCAGCCTGCTCGGTAAGCGCATCCTCTAGCGCACCTACTTGCGCGCGTTCCTGCACATCTTCTTGCGCAACTTCTTGCGCGTCTACTGGACCACCTTGGCCCGCCACTGGGCTCCACGCCTCTCAGGAAACTAACAACCGGCTCATTCAGCGCGCGGCGGAACGCCTGGGAAGGCTCGATCAAGGCCGCCTACTGCCCGAAGAAGGGCCCGCATGAGAGCCGGCGCGGCGGCGTTGGCACCGTGTGTCACGGCAGATTTGTGTTTCATTAGACGCGCCGAAAGCGCTTTTTCATCAAGCCCAGTTAATTGTCAGAAAGCCTGGCACTACCGTGTGGACACCTACGGGTTCGGCATGCCCGCAACAGGCGCGGCGCAGCCGTTTATCTCCGGAAGGGGTCTACCATGAAGAAGCGCATGACACTCCTGATCGCCGGCCTAGCTACGCTCGTTCTGGTCCTGAGCGCCTGCCAGGGCGGTGGCGTGAACGCGGACGACGCTGCCCTCATCCGGCAGCAGCTGGAGGAAGTAGCCAACAGACTGGACGTGGTCGAGGACCGCATCGACGACCTGGCTACCGAAGCCGGCGGCAGCGAGCAGCTCATCTCGCAGGTGCGCCGCGAACTGAACCAGGCGCGAAGCACCCTCGCCGACGTGGATGACAAGCTGGCCACCAGCGACGACATCGTTGACGACGGCCTCAGTAACGACCTCAATAACGACCTCGGTGACGACCTCAATAACCTGGGTAACCAGGCCCGCGACACGCTAGACGGCATGGGCGAATCGCTGAACGTGTTCGGCGATAACCTTAACCAGGGTCTCCAGGACCTCGGTAACGACGTCGACACGCGCATCGATGACCTCCAGGATCGCCTGGACAACGACCTCAACCAGTCCACCCCGGACGCCGCCCCCGTAGCCCCCGGTACTGGCGGCGGCGCAAGCGACTCGGCTCCTGGCCTCCCGGTAACGCCAGGCCTCTAAGGTCTAACCCTGAAGTAGCAAGGACTCTGGCCGGGGCCCAATGGGCTCCGGCCAAACTGTGCTTGACTCAACCCCTAGCCATGGCCAGCTTCACACTGGGCACCAGGCCGCTTAGGGCGGCGTCGCCGGCGCTGATGGCCTCGGCGGCGCGGTGGAAGTTGAGCCAGTGGATGGGCGGCCGCGTGTGCACCTCGAGCCGCTGGCAAGCCTGCGGCTCGGTGGCTGACGCTTGGCTGCTACTGGCGGGGGTCGTTACGGCGCCGCCGCTAGCCCACCCTTGCGCAGCGAACGCCAGCGCTTTGCCCAGTCGGCCCAACGCGCCGCGCGGCGTGCGCGACACGGCCGCGGCGTGCACGCGCCGACCCGGCTTCGTGGCCAACACCGAACGCGCGAAGCGGATAGCGCGCGAGTCCTGCGCCTCCATGCCGGCGCCGATGCCGATAGCCACCTCCACGTCGAGGTCAGCCAGCGTTGCGAGCGGTACGGGCGAGCCGATACCACCATCGATCAGGCGCCTGCCGTTAACCTCGGCGGGAGCGAACACGCCGGGGATGGAGGCGCTGGCACGCAGCGCCTGCGCCAGCGAGCCGGACTCCAGCAGCACCTGCTCGCCAGAATCTATGTCCGTGGTCACCACCACCAAGCGTCGGCTCAGGTCGGCGAACGTGCGGCCATCAAGCAGCCTGTCGAAGTACTCCTCCAAGCGCCGTCCGCCGAAGAGCGCCGCGCGGTGCAGGCCGAAGTCGGCTATGTGCGGGAAGACGTCGCGGCGGCGCATGGCCTCCGCCTCAGCCTTCAGGTCCTGGATGGGCCGGCCGGTGGCGTAGAGCGCACCAACAACCGCCCCGAAGGAAGTGCCGACGATCAGGTCGGGTACGAGACCATTACGCTCCAAGCTGGCGAGCGCCCCCAGGTGCGCGTAGCCTCGCGCGCTGCCGCCGCCCAGAGCTACGCCCAGGCGGTGGCGGGGCTTAACGGGCTGTTCGTCGGGATTCACGCCCTGAATGGTACTCCGCAAAACGTGAGTATCGTGTGCCATGCTGCAAGGCGTGAACACCGGGCTGGGTATCGCTGTCGTCCACTACCGCACGCCGGAGGTAGCGCTCGACTGCCTGACCCGCCTTGCGCGCGCGGCGCCCAACGCGGAGGTGGTGCTGGTGGACACGGCGCCGGAGCCCGCCTTCCAGCAGCGCCTGGCCGAAGAGCACCCCCGCGTGCGTTTCCTGGCCGCCCCTAACCACTCCTACTCGCGCTCAGTGAACCTCGGCTTGGCGCAGCTGGCTACGCCACTGGTGGCGTTGATGAACGCCGACGTGCTGGTGGAACCGAACACTTTCACGGACCTGATGGCCGTTCTGGATCAGCACCCGCGTGGCGCGGTGGTGGCGCCGCTAGCGCTGACCCCGGACGGCGCGCCGCAGCGTATGGGCTGGCCGTACCAGCGCAACTACAGGCGACTACGCAGCGCTGGCCGAGCGCCCCGCGCGAACGGAGCGCCCCCTACCGCGGTGGACGTCAGCTGGTTAGCCGGCTACCTGCAGCTCATGCCGCGCACGCTCTGGGAGCGGGTCGGCGGCTACGACGAGGCGTTCCGGTTCTTCAACGAGGACATCGACTTCTGTGCCCGCGTGCGCCGCAGCGGCGCCGCCTGCCTGCTCGTGAACAGCGAAGTGGTGCACTTGGGGGGCAGCTCCACGCCGGCGCACCCCGCCTTCCACGTGGAAGGTAGGCGCGGCGGCATGCTCATCAGCCAGCGGCACCGCGGTCCCGCCTTCAGGGGCGTACACCGCGCGTTCCTCTGGGCCGAGGCGCTACTGGGCCGCGCCACTGCGCGCTCCGCGGAGCAGCGTCAAGCGCACGCCATGATGCTCGAGCTGCTGCGCTCGGGTGGCTGGCACGAGGGCCCGTTCGGCGCCACCCTCGACGAACGGCGCGCCTCCCTGGCGCAGCCCGCGCCAAAGCGGCATGACGGGAGCCCTTAGCCGGCTTAGGCGCCGTGCTAAGCTTCGGCCGGTTCCACATGGACGTATTGCTGCAGAACCTCGCCACGACCGTCGGTCTAGGGGAGGACCCCCGGGTCGTCTACTCGCTGGCGGCAGCGGCGCTCCTCGCGCTCGTGTCGTTGCTCAGCGGGTTGGGTCGGCTCGACGTAGCGGCGCTGTTCAGACCCGCAAACCTCCTGCTGGTCGGCCTCGGCGTGCTCCTGGCTTTCGGGCTTGTTGTCTTGACCGAGCGTTGGCCCGTTCTGGCTACTGGAGAGTCCGGACTCACAGCCAGCCTAGGTTTCGGCCTGGCGCGCGTGCCCCTGTACCTGCTGGCACTGGCTTTCGGCCCCAGTGTAGGACTGGTGGCCGGCGTGCTCTTCTCGGCCGCCACCGCCATCGGTCCGTATCCGGGCTGGTCTGAGGCCATACTCGTGCTCGAGCTAGTGATCCTCGGCTGGTTAGCCATCTCCCCTTCGCCCCGCCGCAGCCGCTGGGCAGGTCCCGCGGGCGCGGCGGGAGCTTACGTGCTGGCGCTCGGCACGGCGGGCGTGGCGTTCGAAGTGTGGCGCACCGGCGAGCTGAACCTGGCCGCCCTGCTGGCCGCGCAGGGCCGCGCCCTGCCGGGGCTGGTGGCGGCCTGGTTGGCGTTAGCGGCGTTCGGTCCGGAGCTGTACGAGCGCTACATGCCGGGCTCACGCATACGGCCGCTGGCAGATCGTGGCCGCCGCCATGGGCACCAACCGGAAGCTGACCAGGGCACGCCCGCTCCCGCGGCGCGCGCGGCGCGCACCACCACGCCCACGCTGGAGGTGCCAGCGCTGGAGAGGCGCGAGCGACCCCAGGGGCGGCGCCTGGTGGAACAGGTGTGGCACAACGAGGACCCGAACGGCTGACGACCGGCCGCCAGAAGAACTTTTTGTAGCACGACCAACCGATGTCCAGTAGCGACGCGCAGCTGAGTGCTGCGCTCAGCCGCCGCCAGCAAGCGGCACCGAGACACCGAAAGCGTTGCCCTGCGCGCCCCCGTCGGTGCGCGGCCCGCCCCACGACTCGCCACCCCAGCGCGAGGCTATGGAGCGCACGATGTAAAGACCGAGCCCTGTGCCCTTAGCGCTGCCGCGCCCCCGCGAGTGCGGCTCGAACAGGACCTCGACCGTGCCGGGGTCAAGCGGCGCACCCCGGTCACGAACCTCTAACTGCAAGGCCCCCTGCGCCAGCCACCCAACCAACTCCACCTCGGCGGCAGGCGGGCCGTGCACGGCGGCGTTCTCCACCAGGTTCACGATCACCTGCAATAGCTTGTCTTCGTCGGTGAGCACCACCACGTCGGGCACGTCAACCGTGAGGGTCACGCCCCGGCGGTCCAGGACCGGCTGCACCACCCCGGTCGCGCGCAGCAGGAGTTCCTCCAGCGGTATGCGCCTCAGTACTGGCGGTTTGACGTCTACGGTTAGGTCATCGAGCAGGCGGGTGAGGCGCTCCGTCTCGGCTATGGCTCTAGGTAAGAAGCGTTGCGCCAGCGCCGGGTCGGGGTCAGCACTCAAGGCGTCCAGCACGGCACGAACCGAGGTCACCGGGGTGCGCAGTTCGTGGGAGAGCACGGCCAGCAGCTCACGGGCGCTTTCCTCCGCGCGGCGCCGTTCCGTTACGTCGCGTAACAGCAGGCCCGCCTCGACCGGCACGAACTCCACCCGGCGCGAGCGCAATTCCAGCTCCGTGCACCGCCCCGCCACCCACGCTTCCTCGATGCGGTGGTTGCGCACGACGGCTATGAGGTTGGCGCCCCGCGCGCGGCTGCGCTCCACGTCCAGTAAGCGCGCGGCCGCCGCGTTCAGGTCGACCACCCGCCCGGCAGAGATGAGCAGTACTCCCTCAGCCAGGCCGTCCCACCACTCGTGACCCCGCGGGGGCGGCGTGGTGGTGGGGACTCTACTGCTCAACTCACTCCTCCGGGCCGTCGCCGTCCAGCGCGCCTAACCGGTAACCGCGGCCGCGGACGGTCTCTATAGCGCTGTGGCCGAGCACCGACCGCAGCTGCGCCACGTGCTGGTCCACTGTACGCTCCGTGCCGAAGAACTCCTCGCCCCAGACCCGGTCAAGGAGCTCACCGCGCGTGAAGACCCTGGCGGGGTTCCGGACCAGGAAGGCCAGCAGCTCGAACTCGCGCCGCGTGAGGTTGAGCTGCTCGCCATGCCACAGCGCCTCCGCCCGGTCGAAGTCGACCGTGAGGGCACCCTTATCGACCCGCTCGGGCGGCCGCACGCGGCGCAGTAGCGCCCGCGCCCGCGCCACCAGCTCCGCGGACGAGAACGGTTTGGTCAGGTAATCGTCAGCCCCGCGCTCGAGCCCCTCCACACGCGCGGCTTCCTGCGCCCGCGCGGTGAGCATGAGAACCGGCTTGAGGGCGTGCGGACCGGCACGTAGCCTAGTCAGCAGCTCCACGCCGGACTCGCCCGGCAGCATCCAGTCGAGGACCAGCAGGTCTGCGTCTGGAACGTGCGCCCAGGCGCTCTCGGCGCTATCGGCGGCCACGACCTCGAAGCCGGCTTGCTGAAGGTGGTGCGCCACCAGCTCGCGTACGGTCGCGTCATCTTCAACGAGGAGCAGTCTGGCGGCGTTCATCCGTACATTGTATGGAGCCTGCGTCATGGGTTCTTCATGACCCTCCCATTACCCTCGGCAGCTAGCCTGCCGTATCATGACCCCTGACGCTATGAACCCACTGGAACAGGACCTGCAACAGATCAACGGCGACGTAGTGCGCATGCTCAGCATGGTGCGCGAGAGTTGCGAGCTGGCGAGACTCTCGCTGGTGGAGCAGGACACGGCCGCCGCCGAGCGCTGCGCCCGCGCGGACGACGAGATCGACCGCATTCAGGCCGAGCTGGAGCTGCGCATCCTGACGGTCATAGCTAGGCGCCAGCCCGCCGCGCGCGACCTGCGCTTCCTGGGCGCCGCGCTGCAAGCGCTGGCCGATATCGAGCGCGCCGGCGACTACGCCGAGCACGTGGCGGAGGTAGGAGTGCGGCTCAGCGAGCAGCCGCGCCTCAAGAAGTACCTAGATATCCAGCGCATCTTCGAAGTGCTGGCCGAGATGATCGACACCACCGCCAAGGCCATAGCCGAAGCGGACGTCGACGCCGCCCGCCGCGCCCACGCCCTAGACAACGAGATCGACGACCTTTACGACCAGATCCAGCGCGAGCTCCTCACGTACATGCTGGCAGACACCAGCTCCATCTCACGGGCTACTGAGCTGGCCGCTGTGGCGCGTTACCTGGAGCGTCTTGGCGACCACATAGAGAACGTGAACGAGCACGTCATCTTCTGGCTCGAGGGTAAGCGCCTCTGAGCATGGTGCGGTGAGCGGTCGGCGGGAGCGCCCGAAGCGTAAGGGCACTGGCGAACCGGCTGCGCCCAGCGGCGAAGCAGGCACGAACCGAACCACCTCGCCCCTCGCCAAGTTCCTCGGTCCCGACCACCCTTCCGTAGCCGAGCTGGTTTCAGAACCCGAGAGCCCGTCACAGCCACCCGAACAGCCGCCGCAGCGGCGGGCCCGCAAGCGGCAGCGGCGGCAGCGGCAACCACGCGAGCAGCAGCCGCGCCTGCTGCAGCCCCAGGACGGTCGGCCTGGTGACTCAGGCGCGGTTCCACTGCGCCGCAGGATGCTGGCGCTCGCCCTCGCCGTCGCCACCACCCTGCTCGTGCTCATGAGCACGGTCGGCTTAGCGGCTCGTTGGGCCCGCCCGATGCTGGCGCTGGGCGCCGGTGGAGTTCTTACAACGATAGAGCGCCTGGTGTCCGGCAACGAGGTCCGCATCCTGCGCCCAGCGCCCCTGCGCAAGCTAGCCAACCGCCTGGCTGGCCCCGTGCGAGTCGGCCTGCAGGTGGGGCACTTAGACGCGGCCCTGCAACCCGACGAGCTGGCGGAACTGCGTTACAGCACTGGGGCGCACGCCAACGGGCTCGACGAGGTGGACGTGAACCTGGCCGTGGTCGAAGCGCTGGCCGCGCGCCTGCAGCGGCGCGGCTTCGAGGTCGACGTGTTGCCGGCCACCATCCCACCAGGCTACAGCGCGGACTTGCTGCTGTCGGTCCACGCCGACTCGAGCCTGGACCCGGAGCGTAACGGCTACAAGAGCGCGCACTTCCTGCCCGCCCGCAACGCGCGCGAAGCCATCCTGAAGGTAGCTGTGGACCGCGCCGTGCTGAGCGCCACCGGCCTGCGCGATGACGACCGCAACGTGTCAGGCAACATGCTGCACTACTACGCCTTCAACGCCCGCCATTACCGGCACGCGGTGGCGCCGCGCACCCCAGCCCTGCTCGTCGAACTGGGGTACCTCAGTAACCCTGCCGACTTGCGGCTCCTTAAGCAGCCCGACCGCTTGGCGGCGGCCCTGGAGGCCGGCGTGGTCCGCTACCTGAGCGACATCGCCCGACTCTAGGGTGCGTGGTAGCCTCGCCACGGAATGCTACGGCGTCTCTTCACAAGCGGGCGCTTTCCCGCAGTACCGGTCCGGAACGTCACCTTCTCGCTAGAACCGTCAGCCGCTCACCTTCTCGGCCTGCTACTGGTCGTTACTTTATTGAGCGCGTGCAAGCCGCCACCTGACCGCGCGGCCACGCAGGGCGACGGCTCGGTCGTCATAGTCGCCGAACTAGTGGAACCGCCAGCCATTGGCCCCGCCCCGGTGGTGGTGCGCCTCACCGACCCCGAAGGCGAGGGCATAGACGGCGCTAGCGTGAGGCTGGAGGGCGACATGACGCACGCCGGCATGGTCCCGGTGCTGGCCGACGCTGTTGGCGCCGGAGACGGGGTCTACCGCGCTAACGACATGCACTTCACCATGGCCGGCGACTGGATAATCACCATCACCGTTACGGCAGACGGCAAGCGCTCGAGCAGCGTGCTGCTCGTGAACGTGCCGGCGCGGTGAAGCCGCCCGCCGACATGGCCGGCGCGGCGCGCTCAGCGCGGCGGGGGCGCGTGGAGCTACCTGTGAACCAGGGACCGTTCGTAGATCAGCCGCGCGGCTTCGACCTGTTCAGGCTGCCCGGCCTTAGGCGCCTGGCGCGTTTCAAGTACGCGCGCCTCATATTCCAGGTGCCGCTACTACTCCTGGCGCTCTTCGTCATAGTCGACGGCCTAACCGGCCGGCAGGTGGCGCCCCGCAATGTGGCCACCTCAGCGGTGTGGCTCCACTACCGCGGCCTGGTGGTCATAGCCATAGCCCTCTTCGGCAACGCCTTCTGCGCGGCCTGCCCACTCATGCTCACGCGGGGGCCGTCGCGTTGGCTCAAGCGCCTCTTACCCAACTCGTTCAATTGGCCCAAGGCCTTACGCAACAAGTGGCTCGTTATTGCCATACTGCTCCTCTTCTTCCTGTCGTACGAGGTCTTCGACCTGTGGGCCAGTCCGTGGCTTACCGCGTGGCTTGCCATCGGCTACTTCGGCGCGGCTCTGGCCATCGACACGCTCTTCCCTGCTGGCACGTTCTGCCGCTACGTGTGTCCGCTCGGCAACTTCAATTTCGCGCTCTCGACCGTGTCGCCTACGCAGATCACTGCAGTGGACCCCGACGTGTGCCGCGCCTGCGAGCACAAACCGTGCCTACACGGCCGCGAGACTTACGCCGCGGCCCCAGCCACGTCGCAGGCTGCGTTCATTCCCCTGACGGACATAACCAACCCGAACGGCACGGGCTACTTCCCGGGCTGCGAGACGGACCTGTTCGTGCCCACCATCACCTCCAACATGGACTGCACGCTGTGCATGAACTGCGTGCGCGCCTGCCCGTACGACAACGTGGCCCTGACGGTGCGGACCCCGGGCCGCGAGTTGGCTCGTGACCCGTGGGCGCGGCGCGGCCGCCTGGCCGTGCTGGCCATGGGCGTGCTGCTGGCGTTCTGGGGGGTCATGAACGCACTGGCCATGATCACACCTTTCTACGACCTGGCGGCGCGGGTCTCCGCTTTCCTGAGCACGCGCAACGAGGCGCTGTTGCTGATCGTGCTGTACGCCGCCGTTACCGTGCTGGGCCTGGCCGCCACCGTGGGGGCCAGCTGGCTGGCTGACCGGGCAGGTGGCAAGAACACCGCGCCAATGCAGGCGTTCAGGCGCTGGGGGTACGTGACCGTGGCGCTGGGCTTCAGCTTCTGGGGCGCCCATTACCTCTTCCACTTCCTGACCGGCGCCCTAGCCATAGTGCCCGTGTTCGAGCACTTCTTCGAGTACCGGGGCTGGTTGCTCGACCCGAACTGGCGACTGGCGCAGATGGTGCCCACCCGCTGGCTCTTCCCCATCCAGGCGTTCGTGGCGGTGGTGTACACCAGCGTGGCGCTGTACGTGGCGGTCCGCATAGCCCGGCGCGACTTCGGGACCCGCAACTGGGTCCTGGCGCTCTGGCCTATGCTCATCTACGTCCTGCTCTTCACAGCGCTGCAGCTGATCATCCTGGCGCAGCCGATGGAGATGCGCGGCACCGTGCTGGGGCCGCTGCCGTGAGCGCGCGGCCCTCACGCGAACGACCGGGCGAGCGTGCAACCCCGAACGCTCCGCGTGGCGCGCCGGCGCCCAGCGGCACCCGCCGCCAGCGGCGCCGGCGGGTGCTCACCCTCACGCTGCTGGCCGGCGTGGTCGTGTGGCTGACGACGGCTTTCGTAATGCGGGCGCTGGCGGGTGAACCGCAGCATGAACCGGTTCCGCCAGTGGTGGCGGCGCCCGAGCCAGTCGTGGAGGTGGCTGACACCGCCCCGCCCCTCGCGCCCTTACCGACCTGCGAGTACGGCAACCAACCCGCGCCCTTGGCCGGGCTCGACCAGTGGCCGTACACGCTTCTCGACACCACCTACCACCTGCCGGCCGAGTACGCGCCGCTCGACCTGATGAGCCTGCCCGCCGTCCTGGCGGACGCAGCGCCCGGCGCCTACCTGGCGGCCGAAGGACACCAGCTCCGCGCGGTAGCCGCAGACGCGCTGGCGGCCCTGTTCACAGCCGCCGAGGCCGCCGGCGTGCAGCTGGCCGTGCAGTCGGCGTACCGCAGTTACGCCTACCAGGCCTCCACGTTCGATTACTGGGTGCAGCAGGATGGGCGCGAGGCGGCGCTTCGCACCAGCGCGCGCGCTGGCCATTCAGAGCACCAACTAGGCACTGCCGTGGACCTGCGTAGCCGCCACGGCCCCGCCGCCTGGGACCTGACCGACTGGGCCGCCACGCCCGAGGGCGCCTGGGTGGCCGCGAACGCGCACCGCTTCGGTTTCGTCATGAGTTACCCACAGGGCGAGGAGGCGCGCAGCTGTTACGCCTACGAGCCGTGGCACTACCGTTACGTGGGTCAGGAACTCGCAGAAGAGATCCACGCCACAGGCGAGCCGCCCCGCGTGTACCTGTGGCAGCATGTTCAGATGCACCAGGCGGCCGGCGCGGCTGCCAAGGAGACGCCGTGAGAGTGAAACGCACCCGCCGCCACTTAGCCTTGACCCTCGCGCTGAGCGTAGCGACACTGGGCCCCGGCCTGCTGGGCGCCCCCCAGCTGGCACGCGCGCACGCGACGCTGGTGATAGGCGACCTGCAGTTGTCGCCCGATCCGCCCGTGCCTGGCGAGGCGGTCAGCGTGCGCATCAGCCTCGTCGACCCGCTACTGGTGGCGGTGGAGAAGGCGCTCGTGCGGGTAGAGTTCCGCGAGATCGACCCTGAGGACCCGTTCGTGCCGGCCAGCATCACAGGCTCGGAGGCGCGGGAGTTCCTGGAACTACCGTCCGTCCTGGCCACCGAGTACCTGCCGGAGGTAGCTGACGGCGTTTACGCCGGCACCTTCACGGCCCCTGAGGAGGGGCGCTACACCGTTAGCGTGCGCGACACCACGTTCCGGGACGAGGAGGCCATAGCCAACATAGGGGTGGACATCGGCCGAGGTGCTAACAACGACATAGCCTTCGTGCTGCCACCCACCCCCATCGGACCCAGGTCGCTAGGCACGTGGCTGTTGTGGATCATCGGCATCCCCCTGGTCGCGGGCTTGCTCGTCACCTTCCTGGCGCTGCGTAAACCCGCAGAAGCGGAAGCCGTAGACGCCGGCTCAGAAGCGCCCGAACCGGAGCCGCCGACAGGCATCATCTGAGCCCGCAGATGCTATCGTTCGGCCACCGTGGGACTCTTCGAATCGACGTGGGGGACGTTACTGAACGTGGCGACAGTGGTGCTCGGCGCCTCGGTCGGCTTAGCGCTGAGGGGCAAGCTGCCCGAGCGCATAACTACGGTGGTCATGCAGGCCATCGGCCTCGTCACGCTGTTCATCGGCATAACCAACGCGCTCGACCTGAACCGGGTGTCGTCCCCGCCCGGGGTGCTGATCGGGCTCCTGGCGCTAGCGCTCGGCGCGGCGCTCGGCGAGTGGTGGCGTATTGAGGAGGGCCTCGAGGGGCTCGGTAACAGCCTCAAGCGGCGCTTTAAGGGCAGCGGGCGCTTCACGGAGGGGTTCGTGGCGGCGTCGCTGCTCTTCTGCGTGGGTCCCCTCGCGCTCATCGGCAGCATCCAGAACGGCCTAACTGGCGAGGCGGGCTTCCTGGTCCTCAAGTCCACCCTGGACGGCTTCTCGGCGCTGGCCCTGGCCACCAGCTTCGGTTTCGGGGTCATGGCGTCCGTGCTGGTCATCCTCGTTTACCAGGGCGGGCTCTCCCTTGCCGCCGGGCAGTTCACCAGCCTTATCCCCGACCCTGCCGCCGATCCGAACGTGCTCCTGGTTAACGGCGTGGGCGGGCTCATGATCGTGGCGTTGGGCTTAGGCCTTCTGGACATCAAGCGCCTGCGCGTGGCCTCCATGCTGCCGGCGCTGGCGCTGGTCATCCTCTTCTACTGGTTGGGCGGCTTCTTCTACTAACGCCCGGACGCCGCCGCCACGGCGGTCGCGCCCGCCTGAGGGCACGGCCGGGCCGCGCCTGACGCGTGCTAGCATTCAGCCGTGATCAGCAGGGAACGAGTCGAAGAGCTGGCCCGCGCGGTGCGCCTGGACCTCACGTCCGAGGAGCTCACCGGCATGACGGCTGAAGTGGGCGCCATGCTCGAGTTCGCCGCGCAGCTCGACCAGGTGGACGTTGGCGCCACGCCGGAATGGACCCCGCCGCAACCGGAGGGCCGCCCGCTGAGGGCGGACGTGCCTACCGGGTCCCTACCCCGAGAAGCGGCCCTGGCGCTGGCGCCCACGGCGGAAGCCGGCTACTTCAAGGTGCCGCGCACGCTCGACGAGGGCTGACCGTCAAGCGGGTCCCACCGCTCGGCCTAACTAGCTTCACTCCAACAGTTCACGACCCAGGTACGGCTTGAGCGCCTCAGGCGTGCTTACGGTGCCGTCTTCGTTCTGGTACGTCTCTAGGATGGCCGCTATGGTGCGCGGGAACGCTAGTGCGCTGCCGTTCAAGGTGTGCACGAGCTCAGGGCGCCCCTTGCCAGCCGCACCACCGGCGCGGGCGCGGGTCTTCAGGCGCCGCGACTGGAACGCCTCCATGTTGCTGATGCTCGAGACCTCCAGCCAGCGCTCCTGCCCGGGGCTCCACACTTCCAGGTCGTACTTCTTGGCCTGGGTGAATCCCATATCGCCGGTACACATGAGCAACCGCCGGTAGGGCAGCCCGAGCTCCTCCAGCAAGCCTTCGGAGATGGCCGTCATGTCCTCCAGCGCCTGGTAACTGGTGTCTGGCGAGGCGAACTGCACCATCTCCACCTTGTCGAACTGATGCACGCGGTTCAGCCCGCGCACGTCCTTGCCGTAGCTGCCCGCCTCGCGCCGGAAGCACGCGGTGTAGGCGGCCAGTTTGATGGGCAGCAGGGCCTCGTCCAAGATGTCGTCGCGGTACAGGTTGGTAACAGGCACCTCGGAGGTCGGCACGAGGAAGAAGCCGTCCGTGACTTCGTACATCTGCCCTTCCTTGTCGGGCAACTGACCGGTGGCGGTGGCCGAGGCGGTGTTCACCATGAGGGGCGGGATGACCTCCTCGTAACCGTGCTCAGCTAGCCGGTCGAGGAAGTACGCCTGCAGAGCGCGCACGAGCCGCGCGCCGCCGCGCCGGAAGACGGGGAAGCCGGCGCCAGTGACCTTTACCCCAGCCTCCAGGTCCACCCAGCCGCGCTCCGACATGAGTTCCCAGTGCGGTTTCGGCTCGAAGGCGAACTCGCGCTTCTCGCCCCACTCCTTGGCTATGACGTTGTCGTGCTCGCTCTCCCCGTACGGCACCGACTCGTGCGGCAGGTTGGGGATCTCGAGCATGAGCGTGTCGATGACCTGCTGCAGCGCGCGTTCCTTCTCCTCCAACCGCTTCACTTCTGCAGAGAGGCCCGCCATCTCGGTCATGAGGGCTGCGGTGTCCTCCCCCGCGCGGCGCAGTTCACCTATGCGCTTGTTGCTGGCGTTATGGGCCGCCTGCTTCTCTTCCAGGTCGCGTCTAACCAGCCTGTGTTCCTCGTCGGTCGTCAACAGGCGCTCCAGGGACTCGAGCCCGCCCTGCAACTGCTTGGCGCGGATGGCGTCCCTAACGGCCTGGGGGTTCTCACGGATGAAACGCAGATCGAGCATGAGAGACATTGTACGAACTGCCCGCAGTCAAGGGGCGAAGATGGTCGGATGACCAGAACCTCGCAGAAGTGAAGCGGGGTCGGTGGTTATGCTCGAAGGCGCGGACGTGCGCCGCTTGGGAGAGGAATTGTTCAGAAGACGTAGTTCAGATCAGGGTGCCGCGCCGGACATCCTGGCCGCCATGGAGCGGCTGGTTCGGTACCAGCGTCCCCAGGAGCGCAGCGCCGAGGTCCTGCGGAGCCTGCGGGCGCACATGCCGCAAGACGTGCGCGGCTACGTGGTCAGCATCGACGAAGCTTCTGCTTCTGGTTTCCGGTTCGACGCTCAGGTGGGTTACAACGACGCTCTGCTGGGTCTGGTGCCCGCTAACGGCCCTTGGCGTTCGCCCGGGCCGCGCCTGGTGCCGAACCTGGTGGCAGAGCTCTTCACTAGCAACGACCCTAACGTGCGCACCGACCTCGGCAACTTAGGCATGCGCGAGGCCACCTCGGCGCTGGTGGTGCCGGTGGCGGGCCGCTTCGAGGAGTACGGCACGCTGGTGCTGCAGCGCCATGGTGGGCCGCCCTTCAACGAGGAGGACCTCAAGCTGGCGGGGCGCTGGGCGAACGTGCTGGGCGAGACCCAGAGCCTGGCGTACGAGCTGCGCCTGGCCAAGCTAAGCCTGGTTCAGTTCACGCGCGCGTTCGTGCAGGGCTTCGAGGCGCAGGAGTTCAGCCAGTTAGGGCACGCGGAGCGCGTGACTGCATACGCGCTGGCGCTGGGCCGCGCGCTGGAACTGAACCGCCCGCAGCTCGCCGACCTCTACTTCGCCGCCATGCTGCACGACATCGGCAAGCTCGGCAACGGCCTGGACCAGGCTATTGAGGACCTTGACCACCCGCAGCGCGGCGCGAACATGGTGTCCGGCTCCGAACTCCTCTTACCCGCTGCGGAGGGCATAAGGCACCACCACGCGGCGTGGGACGGCTCCGGCTTCCCGGACGGGTTACGCAAGGAGTCCATCCCGCTCATAGCGCGCGTCATAGCCGTGGCCGACACGTTCGACCTGCTCAGCAGCGAACGCGGCAAGGCGCTGCCGATGCGCGAGGTGGAGAAGGCCCTGGAGACCGCCAGCGGCACCACCCTCGACCCGGCGCTGGTGGCGCTCTTCAACAACATCCTCAGGCAAGGCAAGAGCACGCAGCAACTGAGCCACCTGAAAGACAGCGATCTGCCCTTCTAGCCGCCGCTCGAACGGTTCCCGGAACCGAATCGGTGCGGGCCGCGTGATAGATTGACGAAGTGCCACCCGTAGAAGTCGTCTCCTACCGCCTGTCGCACCGCGGCAAGCCGGTCGGTACCCAGACCATCAAGACCGCCGACCTTGGCAGGCACACGCAGCTAGAGAACCGCTCCCAGTTCCAGGGCACCTTCGGTGTTGGCACCGTGGTGCAGCGCAGCCGCTGCCACACGCAGGGCGTCAGCCTGCGGTTCCTGGAGGAAACGCAGGAACGCCGCGATAACCGCAAGTTCGACGTTGTCTTCGACGCCAAGGCGGGCCTGGTCACGGCAGCTAAGGGCCCCAAGGACAACGCGCAAGCGCCCTACCTAATGCCGTACCGCGATCCCCTCTCGCTGCTTCACGAGATCCGCCAGCTCGGCGAGCTGGAAGGCCCGTACCGGGTCCCCCTTCTCGGTAAGGAAGTCACCGTGCAGCTGGCCGGCGAAGTCGAACTCGACACGGTGCTCGGCAAACGCCGGGCCCGCGCGTACGTACTGCACCCCGGTCAGAGCGTGGTTTACGTCGACGTGGAGGCGCCCCACACCATCCTGAAACTCACGCAGCGCCTGCCGGACGGGCACCTCGACGCGCTACTGGTGAAAGTGGCCACGGAAGCGTCCATCGACCCGTTCGGTGAGCCCACAGAACCGCGCGGCAAGGGCGGCAAGTCGGGTCGGCGCAGGGGCCAACGCCGCCGCCCGCGGCGCCGCAAGCGCAACTGAAGCAGGACCCCAACCGCATGAACGAACGAGACTCCTCGGAGTACCAGGCGGCCCTCGATTGGCTCTTCACCCGCACGCGGGCCGGCGCCGTGCGCTCGCCGCAGCGGGCTGCGCGTCTCCTTGAACTACTGGCCCTGTCTGCTCCTCCTCTCACCGTCAACGTGGTGGGCACGAACGGCAAAGGCAGCGTTACCACCATGACCGCCGCCGGCATCACGGCCATGGGCCGCGTTACGGGGCGCTTCGTCTCGCCGCATGTTGAGTCGTTCCTGGAGCGCGTGGCCGTAGACGGGGCGCCGGTC
>JBBAFX010000012.1:0-21096 GCA_041655195.1 Trueperaceae bacterium | reverse complement strand
GGCGAAGTCGGCTTCAGCGGTACCGTGGTCGGCTCGAGCTGGCCCGGGAGCATGGGCTACATGAGCGTGTACCTCGGTCCGGACCCGACCCAATTGGGGGCGTACAGGACCGTTTACCTGCTGCCCACAGGCGACTAGAACCCCCGAAAGCGCTTCCGGCCCAACTCGTGGGCCGGAAGCATGTCACCGGTGTCGCATTCGGACTTGTAGGTTTCAACTGCGCCAACGGGCGCGGCCAACTGGTGCAGCTTACTGCTGCTCGAACGCTCCGCGCGTGCAGGTGGTGTTAGCGCCTGGGCGCGGGAGGCCGCGCTGATCTAAGGTCAGCGGGTCGTCGGCCAGGTCCTGGCACTCAGCCAAGGGCACGTCGTCCAACTCTGCGCCCAGGGTTTCGAAAGGGGGCCTCATGGTGGCGGTCGGGCCGCCGTTGTCCTGCAGCGTGCCCAAGCTGATGGGCTGCCCCAAGGTGTCGCTGGTCGCTTCGGTCAAGTCGTTCGTAGGATCTACGGTGAACCAGTTGTAACCATCGGAGACGGCCCAGCCCGCGTACGAGTAGAGGTCGAATTGGCTCTCGGCAGCCGTATCGTTGTGCATCACGTTGTTCGCGACGATGTTCCCACGCAGTGTCATATCGCCGTACCTGGTGCCGATGCCGCCACCATACCCGGTCATTGACTCGTTGTTGGCAATGGTCGAGAAGCTGATGTGGCCCGTGACCCCGACGGTGCCTAGCCCTCCGTCGTAAGGGTTTGAGACCCAGATTCCGCCGCCGTTGCCGTGAGCCGAGTTGCCAGCTACGGTGCTGTTAAGCATGGCGAACGTGGGGCTGAAGGCTCCGCTCTCCACCTCCACTGCAATGGCGCCCCCGTCACCGTTCTGGGCATCGTTGCCGCTGAACGTGCTGCGAATGGCCGTGATACTGCCGCGCTGGGTGTCATCGTTTCGAGGTGCGGCTTCCGGCGTAACGGCTACCGCGAAGATGCCGCCGCCGCCCTTGGTGCCGTGGGCCGTGTTGTTTGCGATGGTGGAGTCGGTAATCTCGAGGACCTGAACATTGTAGATGCCCGCGCCGTTACCCGCTGCCGTGTTGCCCGTGATTTGGCTAGTCACGATGGTGAGGGTCTTGAGGTCTACATCGTCGATCTTGTAGTTACCGCCCGCCCAGCCACTGTAAATACCGCCGCCGTCGCCGCTAAGTGCCCTGTTGTTGCTCACCTGGGTGTTGCTCATTGACAGTATTCCGTCACTCAGGATGCCGCCGTACTGGTTGGCCTCGTTATCTACGATGTCCGTGTCATCGATGGTCATCCGGTAGTGGTTGCGGATCGCTCCGCCGCCTGAGGTCGCTGTGTTGCTCTCGAAATGCGAGCCGATGATCGTTGCGTTGCCGTAGTTCATGAACGCACCAGCACCACTGTTAGCGTGGTTGTCCTCGAACGTCGAGTTTTCGATCAGCACCTGCACGCGGTCGGAGGGCAGCGGGCTTCCTGAACCCGTCATGACGGCGCCGCCGTTGCTTGCTTGGTTCTCCGTGAATGTCGAATTCAGCAGCTCGGCCTTTGTCGCGTTATTCGCGTACACGGCGCCGCCACGGTCGCTTGCGCTGTTCAGCGCGAACCTCACGTTCGTAGCGGTCAAGCTACCGCCAGCCACGAAGATCGCGCCGCCGTGGCGGGCCCCGTTTTCTGAGAACAGGCTGTCGCTCACGGTCAGGTCAGCGTGTGAGCTGATCGCCCCACCGTCTGCGCCGCCGGGAGGGGTTCCGTCGACGAACGCAAGACGGCTCAGCGTTACTTCGTAGAGGTCCCCGCCTGCGTTCTGCGGCACGTACGCCAAGCGCGTGGTTACTCCGGTGGCTGGAGTGAGAGTCACCCAGTTGGCGGGCTCCGCCAACCCTTCGATGTTCAGAGACTGACCGATGACGAGCTCATCCTGAAGTTCGATGATCACCTGGGATCCACCAGCTGCAGCCGGATCGAACGTAATGGTTTGCCCCTCGACGCGCGGGTGTTCTATCAGGTACCGGAGCGATCCTTGTTGCGGATCTGCGACGTCATCGCTCGTATTCGTAACTACCGGGAGGAGGTCCACGGCCACTGCAACGTTGTGTTCCAACGCCTGCCCTTGGATGTTGCCGGTCACGCTGAACAGGAACTCGTTGGCTCCGAACTCAGCCGCGGTGTCCGTGGCGACCGTGCTGATGCTGCTCGCTGCAGCGCCAGTCCATGGGCCCGTGAGGGAGAGATCCCAGCCTGCCGGCGCGGTAAGCGTGACGTCCACGTCGGTGAGGTCCGGGTGAAGGTCGGTCAGCGTGGCAGTGAACTCGGTGCTGCCGTCGAGCGATAGCAAGGCGGCGTCGGCGGCCGCGTCGAACGCGAACGCACGCGCGTAAGCGAAGGAAGCGCTGGAAGCGCCGCCGATAGTTACGGCGACCTCCACCGTACGTTCGCTGACTACATAGAACTCGCCCGCCGGTGCGGCCACGAGCGTGTAGTCGCCAGGCGCGAGGTTTTCGAGGGTGGCGGAGGCGGTGATTGTGGAGCTGAAACCGCTCGGGCCGCTCACCTGGATGTTTGCTCCGCTGGTTAGGCCGGACACGGTTACCTGGATCGAGCCGGTCTGCGCCCCAGGCGCAGGTGAGCAGGCCGCCAGAACGAGCACTGCAGCCAAAAGCAGGGAGTAGAGAAAACGTTTAGGCCACCGGCGGGAGCCGCGCCCTTCGACTGGACCGTTCACCATTGAGGTCTCCTTCTGTCATGGGACCGGACGCCCACCAAGCGTGGCGGTGCGTTCGGTTCATGAGGCAACCTATTGGGAGTGGCGTCAAAGGGCCGTCAAATAGTGCCCGGGTGTGAATTCCCTCTCATTCGCGGGGAGGGGTTACTCAGACCTTCGGAAGGCCCGTCAATGACCTTGGCGCCCGACCTTGCCTGTTTCGGCCACCTATCGGGCCCCCTCCGGTGCCAGCTGCGGTCGGTCGCTGTGATCCACTTGACTGGGTATGCCGGTGGCGTCCAGCACCTCTTGTTCGTCCAGCGACTCTTGCTCCATGAGGGCGGCCGCCAGTTTCTCGAGTTCCTCGCGGTGCTTGGTCAGTAGGTCGAGGGCTTCCTGGTAGCACTCCTCGATGATCTGGCGGGTGGCCTGGTCCACGCGTTCTAGTGTTGCCTGGCTGAATCCCTGGGATACGCCCGTTTGCTGACCACCGAGGTACTGGCCGCCCTCAGCCGCGAGCGATACGGGGCCGATGGCTTCGCTCATGCCCCAGCGCGTGACCATGCCCTGAGCCATGCGGGTCACTTGCTGCAGGTCGTTCTCGGCGCCTGTGGTGCGGTCGCCGTACACGATCTCTTCCGCGGCGCGGCCGCCGAGCGCGCCCACTATGCGGCCGCGCAGGTACGCCTCGGAGTAGTTGTAACGGTCGTCCTCCGGCCGCTGGTAGGTAACGCCGAGCGACTGCCCGCGCGGGGTGATGGTCACGCGCGAGACCGGGTCGGCGCCGGGCACCACCAGGCCGAGGATGGCGTGGCCCGCCTCGTGGTAGGCGACGCGTTCGCGGTCCTCACGCTTGAGGAGCAACTTGCGCTCGGGGCCGAGGATGATCTTCTCGAGCGAGTCTGCGAAGTCGCGCTGGTTGATCTGGTCCTGGCCCTTGCGGGCGGCGAGGATGGCAGCCTCGTTAACGAGGTTGCGCAGGTCGGCGCCCACCAGCCCGGGGGTCATACTGGCTATGGCCATGAGGTCCACGTCGGGACCCAGCGGCACCTCGCGGGTGTGCACCTCGAGGATGGCCTTGCGGCCGATCTTGTCGGGCGGTTGCACGGTCACGCGGCGGTCGAAGCGACCGGCGCGGAGCAGCGCGGCGTCCAGGACCTCGGGCATGTTGGTGGCGGCCAGCACTATGACGCCTTCCTTGGTGCTGAAACCGTCCATCTCGGTAAGGATCTGGTTGAGGGTCTGCTCTTGTTCGCTGCTACCGCCGCCGTAAACGTTCTGGCCGCGCTTACGGCCAATAGCGTCGAGCTCGTCTATGAAGATGATGGACGGGGCCGCTTCGCGCGCATCCTTGAAGAGGTCACGCACGCGGCTGGCGCCCACGCCCACGATCATCTCCACGAACTCACTGGCGTTCATGCTGAAGAACGGCACACCCGCTTCGCCGGCTACGGCTTTGGCGAGTAGGGTCTTGCCGGTACCGGGTTGGCCCACGAGTAGCACGCCTTTGGGGGCGGCGCCGCCGAGGCGCGTGTACTTGTCGGGGTTCTTGAGGAAGTCGACTATCTCTACTAGCTCGTTCTCGGCTTCGTCGATGCCAGCTACGTCTTCGAAGGTGACCTTCTCTTCGCTCTCGTCGTAGCGTTTGGCTTTGCTCTTACCCATGCCGAACATGTTGCCCATGCCGCCGGCGCTAGACATGCGGCGCGAGAGCCAGATGAACAGACCGATCATGAGGAGCGCGGGGCCGAAGGAGAACAGGAACGTCATGAGCGGGCTGCGGACTTCCTGCAGCGATTCGGCGTTGATCTCTACGCCGTTCTCGATCAGCAACGTTTCCAGGCCCGGGTCCAGGAACGACGGCAGGGTGGTGGAGAAGCGTTCGATGAGCACGGGCTCGGCGTCGGCAGGGTCAACGTCTGGCGGTAGAGGCAGCGTGATCGGGGTCTCGAAGTCGCCGTACATGGTGTCGGCCTTGGTTGCCACCGACACGATGTTGCCAGCCTCGGCCTGTTGGCGGAAGACGTTGTAAGGGACCTCGACCGGCGCCGTGGGGGAGGGGAAGAACAGGTTAACGATGAGGTAGTTGACGACGAACATGACCGCCATGAACGCCAGCCACGAGCCGCACCCCAGTGGGCGGGTGGCGGGCACGCGCGGCCGTTCGTCAGGCGTGGTGGTGCGTTGCCTAGGATGCTCGCCTCGCTGGTCAGCCATTTACCCCTCCGCAGGCGTCACAGCTTGAGCGTGACGGCGTTTTGAGACAACTGTAGCAAGTGGCCACAGGAACGACATTCTGAGGGTGTCTCGTGCGTCTGATTATCGCTTAGTGCTAAGCAGCACCTTACCCGCAGCCACGTCGCCGCGAAGGATGGCGCGGATGAGTTCCTTCGGCCGCGAATCGCGCTGCGCCGCCGCTCTTAGCGGTATCCAGAGGGGCATGTAGCTGCCGCGTTTGGAGTCTACCGCGCTGCTCATCTCCTCGCCCGTGCCGGTGCCGAACTCGCCGCCTGCCACGTGCGCCAGGAAGAACTTCTGGCGGGCGCCCTTGAACGCGAGGTCCGCGACCAGGCGGCCCAACTCAACGTCGAGGCCGAGCTCCTCCTTGGCCTCGCGAACGGCGGCTTGTTCGTAGGTTTCGCCGGGGTCCACGCCGCCGCCGGGGAAGAGGTAGTAGATGCGGCCCTCGCGGTTGCGTTCTATTAGGCAGACGTTCTCGCCGTCCAGCAGAACGAGGGCGGCGCGGTCCTTCGAGCGTTTGGGTCGCCGGTCGCGCTTGGGCGTCATGACGCCACTACGACGGCCTCGCGCTTGGGTGGGTTCTCAAGAACGAAGAACGCGAGGGCCCCGATCAGGCCCACCACGGCCAGGGCGCCGAAGCCCCAGGCGTAGCCACCCGTGCTGTCGGCCAGCAGCCCCACGGTCAGCGGGCCCAGCACGGAACCGACGGTGACGATGAGCGACGAGAAGCCCATGACCATGGCGAAGGCGGCGCGTCCGAAGTAGTCGGCACGCAGCGCCGACATCAGGGGTCCGCGGATGCCCCAGGCCAAACCGTGCATTACGGCTGCCAGTAAGGCCCCCGTGTAGGTGGGCATGAAGGTGAGAGCCACCATGGCCCCGGCGTGCAGCAGCATGCCCGAGCCGGCTACCAGACGCTTGTCGAGCCGGTCGCCCAGCACGCCCCCGGCGCCCTGGCCCACCATGGAGCAGATGGTCATGATCATCAGCAGCGTGGCGCCGGCGGTGACGCTGATGCCGATGATCTCCTGAGCGAAGATTACGAAGTGCACGCCCACGGCAGACACGATGGCGAGGGCGTTCGAGTGCCCGATCGACATGAGCCAGAAAGCGCGGGAGCGCAGGACCTCGCGGGCCTTGAACGCGGGCGCCTTGGCTTCGGCCCCGTCCGCGGTTGCGGTGCCGCGCTTGGGTCCAGCGTCGGTGTCAGCTTGCTTGCTCGCCGGGTGCGGGTCGCCGTCGGGTCGCAGCCCCACCGACTCGGGCTCGTTGATGAGGATGCGGCCCAGCGGGATCATCGCCGCCAGGAAGAGGATGCCGGAGCCTATCGTCACGCCGCGCCAACCATAGGTCACGAGCAGCGACGCCAGCACGGGCGCCGTGAGGCTGCCGATGCTCATGCCTAAGCCAGCTAGCGCCATGGCGGTGGCCCGGCGCCGCTCGAACCAGTTGACCAGGATGGTCATCATGGAGAGGATGCCCGCGAAGCTGGCGCCTATAGCCATGACGAGGAACGCCGCCAGGAAGGTGCCGAAGCCGGTGGTGAAACCTAGAGCGATCATGGAGAGGCCCATCAGCGCCATACCGACCATGACCATGCGGTTGGGGCCGAACCGGCTGATGAGCCAACCGTTGATGGGGCCTAGGAGCCCGCTCTCGGTGCGTTGCAGCGAGTGTATTAGCGAGATGGTGGTGCGGCTCCAGCCGAACTCGGCCATCCAGAATGGCGCGTAGATGCCGAACGCACCGAAGAACAGTGCGGATTGCAGGCCCTGCGCGATCATGGCGCCTGAAACGACCCACCAGCCGCGGAAGATGGAGCGGCTGGAGGTAAGCAGTTGCGTCACAAGCTCTAACTTACCCGGTTCATAGGCGGCTGGCTAATTACTGGCATGCAGCCCCGGAAACCTTCCCGTGGTTGGGCCGTGCTATTTTCGGGTTCGGCCGCTAGGGCCCCGGACGAGATGCAACGTACCCGGTAACGACAAGACGTTGCTCAAGGAGGGTTCCTATGGCATGGTTCGTTCTCATCACATCTGGCATGTTCGAAGCGGTTTGGGCCGTGGCGCTCGGCAAGTCCGAAGGGTTCACTAAGTTGGTTCCGTCGCTGGTCTTCGCTGGCGCCCTCGTGATCAGCATGGGCGGCTTGGCGTACGCCATGAAGACGCTGCCCACCGGCACGTCGTACGCCATCTGGGTGGCAGTGGGTGCGTCACTTGCCGTTATTTATGGCATGGTCACCGGCACCGAAGCCGTATCGCTGGCCAAGGTGCTGTTGCTGGCCGGGCTCATCGGGTGCGTGGTGGGGCTCAAACTGGTTAGTTGAGCCTATCAAACGAACAGTGTAAACTGTCATATGGAAGGAGAACCGGTATGCCCACCACCGAAACAGTAGGTGGTACGCGAATCTGGTCGCCATTGGACGGTGTTCAGGCTCCCGACCTAGGTGCACGAACGTTGGCGCGGCTTCTGCGGAGCAAAGACATTAGCCTGGCCAGCGCCAGTCGCCGCATCGAGGAGGGGCTGCCGTTCCGTCTGTTCAGCGAGCTCGCTGAACAGCTTGGCCTGACGCACGCTAGCCTGGCCAGTTACCTGCGCATAAGTGAGAGCACCCTGTACAGGCGCAAGGCGGCCGGACGCTTTGATCCCACTGAGAGCGACCGACTGTGGCGCTACCTCGTCCTGTACGGCCGAGCCGTAGATGTGCTGGAGAGCGAAGCGGAGGCTGTGGAGTGGCTCTCGGCGCCCTTGCCATCCCTCGGCGACTCTTCGCCGCTCGCAGTAACACGCGATGGCCCTGGCGCCACCCGGGCTCTGGCGGTTCTCGGGCGCATAGAACACGGCGTGTTCGGGTGATGAACCCGGCGCCGGCGGCCTCTGCTGGCGGGTGGTCGCCGGCGTGAAGGGCTGGCGCATCGTCAAGCGCTCACTGGCGGAGCGTGCGTTCACTGGCGAAGGTGCTCGCCTCTACGGAGGCCGCTGGAATTCCCCGGGAAAGGCGGTCGTCTACCTGGGCGGGTCCCCCGGCATCGCCGCCCTAGAAGTGCTGGTGCATAATGCGCGGCCAGCACTGTTGAGAACTGCGTTCGTGATCATAGAGGTCACGCTTCCGCCGGGTTCTGTTCTTGACCTGGACGTGACCAACCTACCGCGCGGCTGGAACAATCCGAACGACCACTCGCTCGCGGCAGCGATAGGCGACGCTTGGTTGGATAGTGGCGACAGCTTGGCGCTGCGGGTGCCTTCCGCCGTCCTGCCGCTAGAACGCAATCTGGTGGTCAACGTTCAGCACCCGCTATTCGGGGAGGTCACCACCGCGGAGCCGCAGGCGTTCGATTTCGACCCGCGGCTGCGGTAGGTCTTCGGTTCAGTAACCCTTCCCGTACCTCTTGTTATGCGGGTGCGCGCTTACGGCCATGCGGCGGAAGGGTCGGACCGGCTTGAGTATGTTGCGGCATTGCGGGTTCACGCAGCCGGGGCAGCGCAGACCGTACTGGCTGCTGCACGCCTCACCGCTACTTAAGTGTTCGTGCACTATGGCCGCCATGGCGTCCAGGAACTGCGGCAGGTCGTTCAGCGCCGGGGCGCGCTTGTACTCGGCTATTCCCGACTTCTCGGCTAACTCGCCGTACTCGATGTCGAGCTCGTGCAGCGTCTCTATATGGTCGGACGTGAAAGCGATCGGCACTACCAGCACGTGCCTGCGCTTCTTGGCGCCCAACTCCTCAACGACCGATTCGGTGGAGGGCCCGAGCCACGGCACGGGACCCACCTCGGACTGGTAGCTGAGCAGGTGCTCATTGCTGCCACCTAGGCGCTTGAGAACCTCGTGCACGCTGGCGCCGATCTCGAGCGGGTAGGCGTCGCCACGGTTAACTATGCTCATGGGCAGGCTGTGCGCGCTGAAGACTATCAGTACGTCGTCACGGTCCGCGGGCGCGAACTGCTCGAGCCCCTGCCGCACGGTGGTGGTCATGGCGTCGATGAACAGCTCGTGCGTGGGCCAGCGGTCGATTACGCTCCAGTCGAACGCGTCTTGCAGGCCCACCCGCCTAGCCGCGCGCCACAGCTCGTTCAGGCTGCTGCCCGTGGTGGCGCAGCTGAACTGCGCGTACTGCGTGAACGCCACGGCGCGCTTCACCCCGTCGGCCGCCATCTGCTTCAGGGCCGTCTCGCTGGAGGGTTCGCCGTAGCGGAACGCTACGTAATGCTTGTGTGGCGCCGTTTCGGGGGAGAGCTCGTCGAGCCGCGCGCACATCTCGCGCCCCTGCAGGTTGGTCCACTCGAGGATGGGGCTGCCGCCACCGATGTCGGAGTAATTGCGCTGCACCGCCGCCGTGCGGCGTTTGGCTATGAAGGGTCCCAGCAAGTCCTGCATGGGGAGTTGGATGATCTCACGGTCGGCGAAAAGTTCTTCCAGGAACGGACCGACCTCGTCAAGGGATTTTGGACCGCCGAGATTGAGCATCACGACGCCTGTCGGAGCACGTGTCATGGGAGGAAGGCTAACTAGAGCCGGCCTCCCAAGAGTCACACAAGTGTCACGCGGCCGATTGCGCGCGTCAGTTCTGTGCTTGCGGAGTGAACCGGTAACCCACGCCCCACACGGTGTGGAAGTAGACGGGGTTGCTAGGGTCGGGCTCGAAGTGCCTGCGCAGGCGCACCACGAAGTTGTCGACAGTGCGGCTGCTCGGGTAACGGCCCATGCCCCACACGCTGTCGAGGATCTCGTCGCGGCTCACGACCTCGCCGGCGCGGCGTGCCAGCAGGCTCAGGATGCCGATCTCGCGTTCGCTCAGCTCCACCGTCTTGCCGGCCGCGGTTTGCGCCGTCCACGAGCGCAGGTCCACGCTGTTCCCGCCGAACACCAGGCGCGAATCGGCGGCTCTCAGCGCGCCGGTCCTCCCTAGTAGCTTGCGCACCCGCAGCAGGAACTCGGGTAGGTGGAACGGTTTGGCTAGGTAGTCGTCGCCGCCGGCTTCCAACCCCTCAACGCGCTCCTCGGGTCTGCCCTTGGCCGACAGGAACAGCACCGGAGTGTCGTCACCCTCAGCGCGCTTCTCGCGGCAGAGGGTGTATCCGTCCTTGTGTGGCAGCATGACGTCCAGCACCACCAGGTCGGGCTTCTCGGCGCGCCACAGCGTAGCTGCGGCAAGCCCGTCCGCGGCGTGCTTCACCTCGTGCCCCTCGGCTTCGAGGTTATCGGCAAGGACGGCGGCCAGGGCCGCTTCGTCCTCAACTATCAGTACCCGGGCACTCGTCAATCCATCGCTCCTGCTGTAGCCGGCGCGGCTACGTACTCGCTGGCGTCTAGCAGCGGCAGCAAGATTGTAATCAGCGTGCCACCACCGGCGCCATCCTCAATGCCCACCCGGCCACCTAGGGCCTCAACAGCGCGGCGCACCAGGTACAAGCCCAGACCTAGACCGGGGGAGGTCCGGGTGAGTTCGCTACCTACGCGGTAGAAGCGGTCCAGCACGTTCTCGCGCTCGTTCTCTGGGATGCCGGTGCCCTGATCCTCGACGCTGAGGCTTGCCCACTTGCCTTCGCGTGCAACCTTCACCTTGACCCTCTTGGCAGCGCCTGGTGAGTACTTGATCGCGTTATCAATCAGGTTATCCAGCATGAGAGTCACTTCCTCGGTGGATACGTTCACGACAGTGGGCACGATGGCGGGTTCGAGTTCCAACTGCGCCCCGCGCGCCTCCAGCACAGGGCGCGCCTGCGCGAGGATTTCGACCACCAGCGAACCAAGGTCATACCGCTGCCTGGTTACTGGTGGGGCGTCTGCCTCGAGGCGAGCGGTGGCCAAGACCTGCTGGCCAGTGTGATCGAGCCGATCCACCTCGGCGCTCATGCGGCCCAGGTACTCTTGCAGCTTCTCCGCCTTCAGTTCGCGTAGCTGAATGGTCTCGATCAGCAACCTGAGCGTACTGAGTGGAGTCTTGTACTCGTGCCCGATAGCGTCCAGGAAGTTGCTCTGGCGGCGCTTCAGCTCGCGCTCCAGGCGCAGGTTCCTGGCGATGATGAAGAGGCCTAGCATGACCACGAGCACGAAGAACGGGCCCTCGAACGCGAACATGCGGACCACGCTGCGGTGCTCGGCCATGTACTCCTCGAGCGCTTGTTCGTTCAGGAGCACCGTTCCGGTGGCCTGGTCGAGCCGCAGGCGGGGCTGTTCGGCCAGCAGGTTCTGTACTTCGGCCTCGGCTCCCTGGTCGAGCAGCGCGTTGAGCGTGATCGCCTCGCGTTCTAGGCCAGTCACCGTAGCTTGGCTCACCTGTTCCACGAACTGAGCTTGGAAGTAGATCCACCAGGCCATCTGGGCTGTGACGAAGGCGATGATCACGCCGAACGCAACGCGCGTGGCGCCGCGTGAGGTGAGGAAGCGACGCTTCACGTTAGAAGCCCACTGTTCAAGCCGACCCCATAGTGCCCCGCAGCTGGCGGAGTGCGCTCGGCAGTACTTATGGGTAACCTGAGTGCGGATGTACTTAAGGAGATGGTCATGCGGGCGTTCCTGAGCCAGCTTAGCGCCCCGCTCGCGGTAGGCGCTGGGCTCGCGCTACTACTAAAACTTGCCGAAGTGTTCGTAGGTTTACCACCGGCCGTTCGCTTCTTCGGAGGAGGCGGGCTGATAGTGATCGGTGGGGCGCTCTCGAGTGGAGCTTCGGGTTCGGCCTTGGTAGACAAGGGACGGGTGCGCGGCCTGACGGAGTCCGACATCAAAGAGCACGTCGATACCCGGCGCGGCAACCTGGCGGCGGGGACCAAGCTCATCATCATTGGAGCGATGCTCATGTTGTCGCAGGTGTTCTTTTGAGCGGGTACTCCACCTAACGGAAATCACGGAAGGGAGATTTCTCCTCCTGGAGTCTGAGCCAAGCATGCTCAGCGGGGGCGCCCGCTTGAGCGCCCCAACAACGCAAGCCCCAGCCCTCTGGGTAAAGGCCGATGTGACCCTCTCTCATAACGAGATGCGCTAGCGTGAACGCATGTCGTTCCGATGGCGCTTCCTCATAACTGCCTTAGGTCTATTGACCGCCCTTTCGTTCACGTTCGCGCAGCGGCAACTCACCGACCTGCTGCCGGACACCACCGTGCTGGCGGTGGAACTTACGCCCCAACAGTTCGATCCCACCGTTCTGCACGGCACATTCGCGGAACTCGATACCACCGAGGCAGAGCGCGTGTGGGGCGAGTACGAGAAGTTGTTGAGCGGTTTCGTGGGTTCGTCCCCGTTCGAGTCGAGCTCTGTCATGCAGGAGTTCGAAGCGTTCCGGGAGGACTTCGTAGCAGAGTGCCCAGCGCTCTGGAACGCGCTCGAGGCCGCCGTGGCTCGTGAATGGTCCGCCGCGTTCGGCGTCAGCGTCTCGCGCTTCGATCCGGAACCCGACCTGTTGTTCATCACGCGGGCAGCCAGCCGCTCGCTCAGCGCGCAAGTGCTGGCGGGGGCCATTACCTGCTTCGATGGCCGCCGCTTCGCTATGGAAGGTTCCTCGCCCATCTACCTGTTCGCGGACGGCAGCGAGGTTCCACTGCTGGTAGCCGAGGCGGGCGGGGCGCTGGTTGCTTCGTCCGATCCTGACCTCCTGCGCGGCACCATCAGGCGCGCCAACGGCTCCGGCGAAGCTGCGCTCTCTGACACCCGCATCGCCAGCTACTCCAACCAGCTCGAGCCCGCCGGCATGAAGGTGACCCTCAACCTCGCGGCGGTGGCCGACGCGCTGGCTTTCATGCGCGGCTCCGTGCCGCCCGAGGCGCTGGCGCTGTTCGACAGGCTCGGCACGACCCTACGCGTGGTCAACGGTGTTGCGTGGGCCGTGAGCGTCGACCAGGACGGCTTCGTCGTGAACTCAGTTTCCGCCTGGGACGCCGCGTTGGCCGAGTCCAGCGGCGAGGAGGCTCTGCTGGCGCTGCTGTCGTGCACCGAGTGCGAACTGCCCAACGCTTCCTTCCCGGTGCACACCGTGGCGGTCGAAGCCGGAGCGTTCCCGCTCAACGCGTTCGTGGACTGGGTAGATACTTGGTTCGCCGACCTGGCTGAGGCCGGTGTGCTGGGCGCCGATGGCGACCACAGCGTGCGCGGCGCGTTCGCTGCGGCCACCGGGGTTGACCTCGGCGTGGCCCTGCTCGATTGGCTGGACGGTTCCTTCCAGAGCTACACCACGGGGGTGTACGACACGGATCTGGCTAACTGGCTCATGGGCCTGCCTACAGTCACCACGGTTCGGGTTACCTCCGAGGAAGCAGCCTGGCGGGGGGTTCGCTCATGGCTCGAGATCGCCGAGAACGTGAGCGATATGGCTAGCCGCATGGCGAACCCCTACGGTTCGGCCGATACCTTCCGCGGTTTCGATCAGGCCATCGCCGTGCAGGAGCTCGAGTACCAAGGGGTCGATTACCTGCGGGTGCGCGCGGCTCCTAACCTCGATGTCGGCGTGGCGGTAGTCAACGACCACCTAGTCGTTGCTTCGCCCGTCGGGGCTCTCTTCCAAGCCATCGATGGCGGGCGGCTCGGGTTGCCGATCATCGACCGCGCGGCTCGCATCACCGACATCGCCGGCATCGGTAACGCCGCCGGCGCTAACGGCAAACTCGTGGGCTACTCGGTCATCGCCACCCCAGCGTTCCTGGAGGGTCTCGGGCGCGTGGCCGAGTTGGCTTCCAGCGGCATCGCCACGGGCCTATGGCTTGGTGGTATAGGCGCCGCCGAAGAGTTGCCGGCGGGCTCGAACCTCGTGCCACCGAGCTACGCCGACGCGCTGGTCCTCACCGACGTCCTGGTCGATGCACTCGAGCTGATGACTGGCAAGTTCGGTATGGCTTCAGGGACGGCAGTTATCGACAACGACGCGCGCTGGTCCACCTGGCGGTTGCCGCTGAACCGGTAACACCCGCCCCGAACAGGCGGACTAGCTCAAACGAAAACACTCGGGCGGCCCGTAACGGGCCGCCCGCTTCAGTTCACCAGAGTTGGCCTGCCAGGCTCAGACGTGCCCGAACTTCTCGAGCATCTCCTGCGTGGTCATGCCCTGTTCGGCTAGCTTGCGGGCCTCTTCCTCCATGCGCACTATTGCCTCGGCGCGCTCCAGGATGCGGATCGCATGCTCGGCGGCTATGACCACCACGCCGTCCTCGTCGCCGAACACGAAGTCGTCCTTCGCGACCGTGATGGTGTCGCCCAGGGCACCGCGGATGGTGACGGGTTCGCCGTGGGTGCGCACGCGCCATCTACCGACGGACTGGACGGGGCTCACGTAACGAGCGAACACCGGGAAGCCGGTGGCGGAGATGACCGACACGTCGCGGAAGCCGCCGTCGACCACCGCGCCGTGGCAGCCGCGCTTCTGCATGTTGGCGGCAATGAGGTCGCCGAAGAGGCAGATGCCAGCGGCGTCGGTGCCGGCCCACACGGTCACGCTGCCTGCGGGCAGCTCGTCCACCACTTGCAGCTTCAGGCGGTCGGCGCCCTTCTCGTTAACCATGCGCCCCTCTATGGGGTAGGCCCAGCCGGCCACCACTTGGCGCTCCTCGGTGCGGCGCACGATGCCGTTGTCGAGCGCCGTTACGGGCCACTCCAGCTCGTCGTACACGTCGCAGATGGTGGCGGTGTTGAGGGTGAGGAAACGCTCGCGGATCTGTTCACGGTCGTGGTCGGTCACGGAGAGTCCTTTCAGTTGCCCGGCTGCAGGTCGAGCCCCACCAGCACCGGGTCGTGGTCCGAGGAGCGGTACGGGTCGGGTGCGTAGAAGGCGGCTTGGGGCGCCTTCTTGAACGACATGTCGTAGTCGAGGATATCGGGCTCGTCGGCGTTGATGTGCCAGGCGGTGGCGCCCGTTACCTGCGGGGTGAGGGTGGAGCTCGCCACGGCGTAGTCGAGGTAGCCCACCATGCCGTCGAACACGAATGTGTAAGCGTCCGGACCCACGAACTCGGCCAGCAGGTCGGTGTAGTCGTCGCGGGTGCCGGGCACGCCGTCGGGTCCGGCCAGTAGCGCCAGCGTCGGTTCCTCCTGGGAGTACGAGTTGAGGTCGCCCACTATGAGGTAGTCGGGGTCGCCGGAGCCGGTAGGGTCGGTCGCCAGCCAGCGCAGCAGCTCCTGCACCGCCAGCGTGCGTGACTGGTTGCAGTTGCCCTGCAGGCCGCCCTCGGGCCGCTCGCCACAGGCCGAGCCCTTGCTCTTCAGGTGATTCACCACCATGGTGAAGCGCCCACCGTTCTCGTCCTCGAACGTTTGCGCTAGCGCGGCGCGGTTGCGCTCCTCGCCGGTGCCTACGGGGTCGAGGAACGCCCGCGTGTTCAGCACCGCCGGTCGACCGACGGGGGTGAGGACCGCCGGCTGGTAGATGAGGGCTACCTTGATGGCGTCGTTGCCTACAGGGCCGCCGCTGTCTACGTACGCGTAGGCGCCTATGCCGGCGGCGCCGTTCAGGCCCGCCACCAGCTCAGCCACCGCGGCGTGGTCGCCGTCGTTCTCTATCTCCATCAGGCCCACCGCGTGTGCGTCCAGCGCGTGCAGGGCGTTCACGAGCTTGGCCCACTGGCGCTGCTGCTCGGCTGCATTGTCGGCGCCGCGGCACTCGTCGTTGCCTCGCGGGCCGCACACGTTGCCCTGATTGGTGGTGTGACCGAAGTAGTTCAGCACGTTGAACGCCGCGGCCCTGACGGTGCCACCCACTTCGTCCGGCGTTTCGGGCCGTGGATTGGCGCGCACGTACTCGGCGCCCAGCACCGGCTGCACGCGGAAGGTGTCGAAGCGGTAGTCGAGCACGCCGGTGAGGTTCTTGAGCACGTCGCCACCGCGGAAAGTGTGGTTGGCACTAAATAGGCCGCCGTCCGGGTGCCGGCTGATGGCGGGGTTCTGATCGCTGATGCCGTCGTCGAGCGTTATGCGGTTGAGGGGCATGGCTGCCATGGCCGCAGCGGCCCGTGGGTCGTCATGCGCGTACTCGTGCGTGGGCTGGTACACGCGCGCGCGGCCCTCGCCCGGCCAAGCGAGCACGATCTCGCCGAAGCGGTCGTAATTGAAGTACTCGCTGATGACCAGCTCCTGCGGGAAGGTCACGAGCATGCCCTCGTAGGCCTCCAACGCGTCGACGCTCTCGAGCGGGAACTCGATGACGGCGGGGGAGGGGAGCGGCTGATCGTTATCGCAGATCACCACGTCCGAGGGCCGGCCGAGTTGGGTGATGAAGCCGGTCTCCAGTACGGTGCCGGTAACGCGCAGCAGGTCGCCTAGGCGCACGTCGGTGCGTGAATCCGCCACGTAGATGCCCTCGGAAGTCCGTGGGTCGCTGTCCGCGTCGTGATCCTCTTCCTGCACGAAGTAGCCGCCGAGGTTGGTGCCGAAGCGGTCGCCGTCGCCGCTTTGGAAGTCGCCCACAACTATCCCCTCGACCGTGAGAGTGTCGCCAATGAGCGGAGAGCGGTTGCCCGTTCCCTGGACCTGATGGATGGGCGTAGCTGGCGCACCACAGATACCTAAGTTGACCTGTTGTTCGGGGCGTTCCCGAGACGATTGCTGCGCTTGCGTTGAGGTCACCGAACTGGTGGTCGCCTGCGAGGAAGAGTTGGCAGTGTCGGTGCTGCGGAGACAGCCTCCAAGCAGGAGCGCCAAGAGTAGGAGAGAGAGCAGTCTGGCCATGTTCACCTCAAGTATCCGGCTGATTCCCGGTCGCGCGGTTTACGGCGCAGGTATGAGCCAAACGTACTACGTGCACTGGTGGCGGGTGCTGCATGGCGGTCGGAGGAATCTTGGGCGCTACTAGGCACATGCACTTGTTCTAGAGCAACTAGAACTATATGATGGGTTCATGCTCATCCAGATAGACACGGCCTCAGCCGAGCCGCTCTACGCGCAGATCGTGCGCGCTGTGCGCCAGGGAGTTGCCCGTGGCGAGATCCGAGCTGGCGACCGACTGCCGGCCGCGCGCGACCTGGCACTCTCGCTCGACGTGAACATGCACACCGTCCTTAGAGCCTACGGCGAGCTCCGCGACGCCGGCGACATCGAGCTCCGCCGCGGCAGGGGAGCCACCGTGGTGGCCCGTCCGAAGGCGGATTCAAAAGTATCGAAAGCAGTCGAACAGCTACTCGAAGTAGCGCGCCAGAGCGGCGTGAGCCTGGAACAACTACATGAAGCGCTGGACGAAGGAGCCGACCGATGACCCTCAAGACCCCCGCCCCAGACAAAGTTCGCCGCCAGGCCGAGAAGCGCCTCCGCAGCAGGCATCTCCTGGTCACGATCTCTGTGACCGCTCTCGCGGTTCTTGCGTACGTGCTCACCCTGCTGCTCACCGCCGGCCGCCTGCCGGACACCATGGCTACGCACTTCGGTGTCGGCGGCCAACCGGACGAGTTCATGCGCACCTGGGTGGCGCTGCTCTTCCAGGGTGCCGTGGTGGTCTTCCTGCCTGTTGCCCTGCTGGTAACGTTTGGCTTCGCTAACTGGTGGAAAGGGGAGTACGCTCGTGCGCTCTCGGCCATGATCTCCGGGCTCTGCGCCGGACTTGCCACCATGTTCGTGGTGCTAACCGTGGCCCACGTGGGCGTGGCGGAGCCCGCCGAGGTGCAACTCACTTGGCAGATGGGGCTCATCATGCTCGGCGTGGGCGTAGCGGTGGCCATGCTCGTCATGTTCCTGCTGCCCCCGTCGTTGCCTCGCCCGGAACCAACGCCCGTGGTGCCGGTGGAAATCGCTCCGAACTACAGGGTCTCGTGGTTCGGCAAGGCGCGCATGGGGCAGACGTTCGTGGTCACAATGGCGGCAGCCACGCTGCTGGTGGTGGCCGCTACGATCGTTTCCAACATCTGGTGGATGTGGTTGATCGTCCTGCTGCTGATCCTGCTGATGGCGGGACTCAGCAGCTTCGACGTCGTAGTGGACTCGCGCGGAATCCGCTGGCGCGGCTCCCTCGGCTTGCCGCGTGGCACGGCGCGGCTTAAGGACATTACGAACGTCAGCGTAATAGAGGTGAGCCCCGGCGATTTCGGTGGCTACGGCGTGCGCATGATGCCTGGGCGCATCGGGCTCATCACCCGCAACGGGCACGCGCTGCGCGTGGTGCACGGCAACCGCGAACTGGTGATAACCGTGGACGACGCAGAGGTGGCGGCCGGTGTGCTGGAAGGCTGGCGCGTGAAGGGCGGAGGCGCAAGCGGCTGAACGCTGCCAGCGGCCGAGGCCGAGCACGCAGTGTGTTCGGGGGTTATTCTTGGGCGCAAGAGTGCCAACCGTGATCCAGGACCTCCGCCCATGACCCCATCCACCATCGAGATCGTGGGCGCCATCCTCTTCGGCGTCGCAATCGTTCACACCTTCTCTGCCAGCGTGCTGGCCAGGCTCGAGACGCGCTTCCCCCGACACGCAGGTGTGTGGCACCTTCTAAGCGAGGTGGAGGTGGTCTTCGGCTTCTGGGCCATGATCCTGGTGCTCACTATGGCCTTCACGGACGGCGCGGCAGCCGCCACCCAGTACGTGGACACCCGTAACTTCACGGAGCCCATGTTCGTGTTCGCCATCATGGTCATCGCCGGCACGCGGCCCATCATCCAGACGGCTATGACCCTGGTCCGGTTGTTATCCCGCGCGCTGCCGTTACCGGGCAGCATGGGGCTCTACCTGGTCGTTCTAGCAGTGGTACCGCTGCTCGGCTCGCTCATCACGGAGCCCGCGGCCATGACCCTTGCCGCGCTCGTACTGGCCAACAGCCTCTTCGGGCGCCAGATATCTAACCGGCTCAAGTACGCCACCCTGGGCGTGCTGTTCGTGAACGTGTCCATCGGCGGCACGCTGACCCACTTCGCGGCCCCACCGGTGCTCATGGTGGCGAGCACGTGGGGATGGGACCTGCCGTTCATGCTCGGCACGTTCGGGTGGAAGGCCGCGCCGGCCGTGGTCGTAAACGCCCTGGGCGCCACGCTGCTCTTCCGGGGGGAGCTCAGGCGCCTGGCGCCGGCGACCGGCCCCCTGAGCAACCCCGTGCCGCTGCCCCTCGTACTAGCGCATATCGCTTTCTTGTTGGGTGTCGTGGTCTTCGCGCACCACCCCGCCATGTTCATGGGGATATTCCTGCTGTTCCTAGGCATAGCCAGTGCATACGAGCGGCATCAGGACCGCCTCATCCTGCGCGAGGGGCTGCTGGTGGCGTTCTTCCTCGCCGGACTCGTCACCTTAGGCGGCATGCAGGCGTGGTGGCTGCAGCCGCTCCTATCGGGCATGACGGCCGACCAGGTGTTCCTGGGCGCCACTGCGCTGACGGCCGTGACTGACAACGCGGCTCTCACATACCTCGGCTCACTGGTGCAGGGGCTGAGTGATGAGTTCAAGTACGCGCTGGTGGCTGGGGCAGTGACCGGGGGCGGGCTCACGATAATCGCCAACGCTCCGAACCCGGCCGGGGTCTCCATCCTCCGGAAGTACTTCGATCACGAAGCGGTCAGCCCGCTCTGGTTGCTGACTGCGGCCCTAGGGCCGACCGTGGTGGCGGCGCTGGCCTTCTGGTTCCTTTGACGGTTGCGCGCTTGGCGTGGCGGCTGGCCTTACGGTCGCCCCGAATGCGTTACTTCCAACCGTCTACCGTAGCCGCCTGCTCGATCCAACTCTTCATCTCCTTGGTCTCCGCTTCTTCCAGCGACTTCACCTTCACGTAACGGCTCTTGTCGCCCTCACCCAACGGTGGGGGAGAATCGAAGTCGGCGCCACCGAGGAAGACCACGTTGACCGAAACGTCGTACGCCACTAGTTCGATGACCCAGCCCTTGTCGGGCAGGCCGTAGTACGCCTTCTTCCACTTGATGGCGTACGTCGCCTCGGGCATGGCTTCACGTATGGCCTCGTCGATGTACTTGACGATCGGCTGCAATTCGGGCATGACGCGCGCCATCCACTGCTCGATCTCGTCGTGGCTCTCAGACGGTTCGGGGGGCTTGCGTTTGGAGTTTGTGCTCCGGGACTTAGGCATGAGGAACCTCCGTGGTCAGGATTATCGCGCGCATGGGGGGAACGGGTGGCAAGCCCTCACGGCGGGGCCCACGTGCCGGGGTCTCATACCGGGGTTCAGCACCCCAGGGTTACCTGCTCGCCGGCGTTCCTACGCCAGGGCTTTCAAAGTGTGCGATTCTCTTCCGGCGTGCTGACTCACTTAGACCCACTGCCGCTGGAACCGCAACGCGTGTTGATAACCGGAACCTCGGGTTCGGGCAAATCCACGCTGGGCCGGGCGTTGGCGCGCGCACTACACCTGCCGTACACGGAGATGGACGCGCTGTTCCACGGTCCCGGGTGGACACCTAGACCTGAGTTCCTGGCAGACGTGACCGCCCTGGTGCAGCAGCCGGCATGGGTGACGGAGTGGCAGTACCACCAGGTGAGGCCGCTGCTAGCCGCCAACGCCCAGGTGCTCGTGTGGCTCGACTACCCCCGCAGCCTCGTCATGTGGCGGGTTGTCAAGCGCACCGTTAAGCGCTGGGCCACGAGCGAGGAGCTGTGGAACGGCAACCGCGAACAGAACCTTTGGCGGTCGTTCACCAAGCGGGAAGGGATAGTCAGGTGGGCGTGGGACACGCATCCTAAGACGGAGAAGCGCGTGAGGGCCCTGGAGGCGAGCAGCCCAGACCTGACAATAGTCAGGCTGCGCAGCCCGCGGCAGGCGCGGGTGTGGCTCGACGGGATAGCTGCTGGGCACGAGCTCAGTTGACCTAGGCAGGAGTTCACATCTCACATGGTGGGAGCGCACTATCCTCGGCGCATGAAGTCACGAACGGCCCTTACTCTCCTGGCGCCACTGCTCACGGCGCTCCTGGTTGCGTGCGGCGCAGGCGGCGGCGTTACCCCGCAGCAACTGACCCTGGCCGAAGAGGTGCTCGCGCATGTGAGCGCCGCACGGTCTTCCGGCACCACCTGCGGCGGCGTTCAGCGGCCGGCGGTGTCGAGAGTGGCGCTTAGCGACCAACTGATACAGGCCGCCCAGGCGCACAGCGACGACATGGAGAGCATGGGCCGACTGACGCACACGGGCTCCGACGGGAGCAATCCCGGCCAGCGCATCGCCCGCACCGGTTACCAGGCCGCCACGTGGGGCGAGAACGCCGCCATGGGCTACCGGTCGGGGGCCGCGGTGGTGGCTGGTTGGCTCA
>JBBAFX010000011.1:0-22586 GCA_041655195.1 Trueperaceae bacterium | reverse complement strand
GTGAAGTCGAACGGTGTGGAGTACGTGCAGCTCGCTCATAACGAGTGGGTGGACGGCAGGTCGCGCACCAAGGTTGTGCACGGCTTCGGGCGTAAGGACCGCCTCGATCAGGAGGCGCTGAAGCGGCTCATCAGCAGCATCAGTCGTTTCCTGGATCCAGGTGACGCCGCTATCGTGCAGCAGGACTTGGGTCTGGAGACGCCGTTCGAGTTCCTGGGCGCCAAGGAGTACGGCGGCACCTACCTGCTGGATGGTCTGTGGGAACGGCTCGGTATCGGTGGGGTGCTGAAGAAGCTGGCCGGCGAGCGCGAGTTCGGGGTGGACGTGGAGCGGTTGCTGTTCGCGCTGGTGGCGCAGCGCGCCCTGGCGCCGGGCAGCAAGCTGGCGGCGGAAACGTGGGTGAACGACGTCGCCTTCGTCGATGGGTTGCCTGAGGTGGAGGTGCAGCAGCTTTACCGCGCCATGGACTTCCTGCTTTCAGCGCATGATGACATCCAGCGTGAGGTGTTCTGGAGCGTGAAGAACCTCTTCAACCTTGAGGTGGACCTGATCTTCGTGGATACCACCAGCACCTACTTCGAGATCGAAGGCGAAGACGCTGATGTCGCCGGGGAGGGTGCCGAGGCTGCCGACGAGACTGCTGCCGGTTTGCGGAAGCGCGGTTACAGCAAGGACAGTCGGGCGGATCTGGCGCAGGCGGTGCTCGGCTTCGCCGTTACCAGGGACGGCATCCCGGTCAGGTGCTGGGTGTGGCCCGGCAACACGGTGGACGTTTCGGTGGTGGAGGAAGTCAAGAAGGACCTGAACGACTGGAAGCTGGGTCGGGTGATCATGGTGATGGACACCGGCTTCAACAGCGCGGAGAACCGCCGCACCCTGCAGGGCGCCGGCGACGCGTTCATCATCGGCGAGAAGATGCGCCTGGGCAAAGGCGGCACCCTGCCCGAGGCGCTGACCAGAGCGGGGCGATACAAGACGCTGGCGAACGGCCTACGCGTCAAGGAAGTCATCATCAACCAAGGTAGCGTCGCCGCCAGGCGTTTCGTGGTGGTGCATAACCCGGAGCAAGCCGAACGCGATGAGATGAAACGGAACGACATCATTGCTGAGGCGGAGCGCCGCCTGGCCGGCCTGGGTGACCTGACGGGTAAGAGCCACACCAAGGCGGTGTGTGACCTGCGGGCGCATAAGGTGTTCGGGCGTTACCTGCGGGAACTGAAGAGCGGCGCCTTGAAGTTGGATAAGGCCAAGATCGCCGCCGAAGCGAAGCTGGATGGTAAGTACCTGATCAGCACCAGCGACGAGCACCTGAGCACCGAGGATGTGGTGTTGGGTTACAAGCAGCTTCACGAGATTGAGCGCGTGAACCGCGACCTGAAGCACACGGTGGACGTGCGGCCGGTGTATCACCGCCGCGGTGACCGCATCAAAGCGCACGTTCTCTTGTGCTGGCTGGCACTGTTACTGATCCGCATCGCGGAGAACGAATCCGGCGAGAGCTGGCATCAACTCAAGAAGGTTTTCCGACCATTGTTGGTAGCCGAACACCAGACCCAGCACGGGGTCATCAGCCAAACGAACAAGCTCACCCCAGAGCAGAAGCGCGTGCTGGACGGGCTTAACCTGAGGGCCCCGAAGCGTTAACCTGGCGATCCCGACCCCCAAGAAGGCCTGAAACAGCATAGTTACACTAGCATCCCGGCCGCCGACCGCGATTCTTGCGTTGGGGACGGGCTTACTCATGCCTTTGTGTGGCTAGGGACTGTCAAACGCCAGACTGACGCCACGGCTTCTTAGGGCGCTGTTACGGGATGTGCCCGCCAAGAAATCCCGCGATTTCCTTGCGAATATAGAAATGTGAACATGATGAGAGCATTGCGCGAGCCTGCCGGTCTGCGTCCAAAATGTGTCGATCTTGAGGCCTTTTGGGCCCATTTCGAGTCCTTAGTCACGGTACGTCATGAGAACTCCGTGCTGTTTCTCATGTGGTTGAATGCTTGACACTAGGCGCCAAGGAGGGTGTCTCGTGTCAGCACAAGTTCCGCCTGGACGCGCGTACCTCTCATGAACCTTGTCAAGGCCTAGGCAAGGGCTCCGATTCCTCACCTCTACACGGCGACGCTACATGTCGCGCCCACAGCTCACCATTGAGTAAGAGAACCTTGATTCTCGCCGCGGCATACTTACGCCACGATTTCTTGAGGGGGGCCGCATGCAGGAGTTCGGCAAGCACTACATTGGCGTAGCCTTTCTGTCCATGTTCTTCATTCCGGGGTTGCGTTCGTTGGTGTTCGATGCTGAGCCCGACGGGGTGCTCGAAACCATCGCCGCCTTCTTGTGGCCAATCGGCATCCCAAGTCAAGTCCCTTTAAGTCTGTAAATCCCTCCAAGGCCAGTCATCGCTAGGCTGCCAATCCCACCTCCTCTCTGGCGGGCTTCGGCGAAGCCGACACCGCCTCGAGCAGATCCATGTCGAGGTACTTGCGGCCCGAGAGCCACTCCTCGCTCTGCTCCACGCACAAGGCCGTCACCAGCCGCAGGCACGCTTCCCGGTTCGGGAAGATCCTAACCACCCGGGTTCGGCGCTTCAGCTCCTGATTGAAGCGCTCCAAGCCGTTCGTCGAGCGGATGCGCCGCCGGTGGGACTCCGGGAACGAGAAGCACGCCAGCGTGGCCTCGATACCTGTTTCGATCCACTCCGCCACCGCCGGGTGCGAGGCGCTCCAGCGCTCCACCACGCCCCTGGCGGCCTCCAGCGCCCACTCCCGGTCGGGCGCGGCGTAGATCGCCTTCAGGTCGCTCGTGAGCGCCGCCTGATGCTTCCTCGCCACCTTGCCGCGCGCGTTGCGAAGGAAGTGCACCTGGCAACGCTGCCAAGCAGCGCCCTGGAAGTGGCGCTGGATCGCGGCCACCAGGCCCTTGTGGTCATCGCTCGTCACGAGCTGCACGCCATGCAGGCCGCGCTCCTTCAGCTTGCGGAAGAGCGCGTCGTAGGTCGCCTCGGATTCGCTGTCGGCCACGTCCACCGCCAGCAGCTCGCGCTGCCCGTCCTCCCTCACGCCCTTCACCACCAGCACGCCCTGGCTCACCACGCGGCCATCAACCCGCACATGCTCGTAGCGCGCGTCCACCACCAGATACGGGTACGCGACGTCGCCTAAGCGCCGCTCACGCCACGCGCTCAGGTCGGCGTCGAGCTGGCCCGTCAGGCGGCTCACCGTCGACTTGCTGAAGCTCGTCCCGCACAGCACCTCGGTGATGTCCTTGACCTTCCGGGTGCTGACTCCCTCTAGGTACATCTCCATCAGCGACAGCACCAGCGCCTTCTCGCTGCGCTGATAACGGTCGAAGAGCTCCGTCTTGAAGGTGCCCTCGCGGTCCATCGGCACCAGCAGGGAGAGCGTGCCCACGCGCGTCTTGAGCTGCCGGGGGCGGTAACCGTTCCTATACCCGCGCCGCTCCTCGGTGCGCTCGTGCGGGTCGGCGTTCAGGTGCAGGGTGATCTCCTCCTCCAGCAGCCGCTGCAGCGCCACCTGGATGATGTCGCGGAAGAAGTCGGGTTGATCGATCAGCGCCTCACGCACGCGCGCCGCCATAGGACTATCCTTCAGTTGAGCCATCGTGCCACTCCGTTCCTGGGTTTGTTCGCACTTCCCATTTTGGAGGAGCGATGGCTCCTTTCTCTCACGAGAAAGTCGCAGAGCCATCCAATTTACAGAGCTTACGGGGCGCGGTCTGCCAGCGGGGTGGGAGAACGATCTGGCAGTGACCAGAAAGCTAGGTAGCGAGTGGCTGCGTTCGGGGAAGGCGCTCGCGTTGCGGGTGCCGAGTGCCTTGGTGCCGGACGGTAGGAACCTGCTCGTCAACCCAGCCCATCCGGCCATGGCGCAGATCAGGGAGTCGCGCCGGCTTCCGTTCCGCTACAACAACAGACTGCTCTGACCGGTCCTAACTGTCCGGTGGCGTCGTACCACTGGTGCGTCTGGCGACCCACACCCCGCCCAGCACCACGGCGACCACCACCAGCGGCAGCACGAAGTCGGGTATGCGGCGGGCTAGTCCGGCGCCCCACTCCTGCAGCCTGAACTGCGCCTCCACGTCCATGAAGCCGCCCAGGTTAGCGGTGCCTTCGGTGAGCAAAAATAGTAGGCCCACGCCCACGAACACTAGGCCGGAGACTAGGGCTGTTGAATGTGTGCGCAAGGGCCCGATGCGTAGCTCCTTGCCGCGCAGCCAGCGGCGTCTGCCTAACTGGAAGCGGTCCCAGAGCAGAGCCAGCACGAAGAGCGGCACGGCCATGCCCAGCGCGTAGAACGCCATGAGCAGCCCACCGTAAACGGGGTCTGCGCCCGCCACCGCGAAGGTGAGCACCGCCCCCAGGAGCGGCCCCGAGCAGAAGCCCGCGAAGCCGTAGACGGCACCGAGCGCCACTACGGACGCGTTCCCACGCGCGCCGGTACCGCTACCTGCGGCCGAACCTGCCGCGTTGGCGGGCAGGAACGAGAAGCCGCGCCCTAGAATGGTGAGGAGCCCGAAGAAGATGAGCAGCGCGCCGCCCACTGTAGTCACCAGTCCGCGGTGCTGGGTGACAAGGCTGCCCATGGCTCCTACGCCTGCGCCCAGCGGTACGAGGACTAGGGCCAGGCCAGCGTAGAAGAGGGCCGTGCGTCCAACCAGCCGACCCCAGCCGTCGAACGCGTAAGCGAAGAAGCTGGGCAACAGCAATGCGGAGCAGGGACTCACAAGGGCGAAGAGTCCACCGAGGAACGCCCCGGCCAAGCCGATGTCTAGCATCTAGCCGGTTATCGCTTGGTGGCGAGCGCCTGCTGGATGACGCTGGTGAACACGGAGGTGGGTTGCGCCCCCACCAGTGGGTGGCCGTCGATGACGAACGACGGCGTGCCCGTCATGTTCAGCGCCTGGCCCTGCATGGCGTCCGCGGCTATGGCGGGGTCGAAGCGGTCCGAGTTCATGTCCGCCTCGAAGCGCGCCAGGTCAGGCACGCCCACTTGACGAGCGAACATCAGCAGCCGCTCGGGGGTCAGGTCGTGGTGGCCGCTTTCGGGCGCGCCTGAGAACACCGCCTGGTTGAACTCCCAGAAGAGCCCTTGCTCGGCGGCAGCGCGACCCGCGCGCGCTGCTAGCAGCGACGCCTCACCGAAGATGGGGTAGTCGCGCCACTCCAGGCGCAGCTGGCCGGACTCAACGAAACGTTCCACAATCTCGGGTTCGGTGACGGTGCTGTGGCGCGCGCAGAACGGGCAGCGGTAATCCGAGAAGACAACCATGACCACCGGGGCGTCGGGTGATCCGAGTGCGAACGGGTCGCTGGCGTCGCGCCGTGCCTGCTCACCTAGCGGGCCGCTGGTAGTGCGGACGAGGTACTGCTGGGCGGGTTCCGCGCTGCCGCGCCCAAGCAGGTAACCAGATAGGAACAGGCCCGCGGCCAGGGTGAGGCCCACCGCCCAGCGCACGCCCGGATTGCTCTTGTTCTTGGTGCTCACGTAGGAGAACCCCCTTAGTTAACCGATGGTAGCGGGGTTCGGTCAGGACATCTGTCTCGGTCGCTTCACGGGTGCGGTCGTTGCGTTGGTTTCGGCCTTCGAGCGCCTACCGCGATTGTCGGGCGGCATTTACGCGCGGGTAAGCGCCGCCAGGAACGCATCCGGGTCGTCGAGAGCCAACTGGATCGTGGTGGCCTCGACCCTCCCGAAGGTTAGTCCGTAGACAGCGATGGGCTCCTTCAGCTCGAGGGTCACGTCGTGCCGCGAGCCGAACGTCATAACGTCCTCATCGTCCTCGGCGGGCTTGGCCTTCTCGTTCTGTACCAAGGCGCGTGCGTCCACCACTGCGCTTACGTTGCCTAGGTCTACGACCGCCTCCTGCCACAACCCTTGCGAAAGCCGGAGCTTGGCGCCTTCTAGTCGGTGCGGCCTCTGCCTGACCGAAGCCAGGTCGCCGAGCGTCCACAGCAGCGTGTAGATGTGCAGCGCGGTAGCTATCCAGGCACCCCACGCGCTGTAGTGATGCACCACCACGTGAATCGGCACAGCCTCGATGACCACGAAGATGGAGAGGCCTATGAACAGTGTCTCGTCGCGGCGGCGGTGATAAGTGAAGGTGGTGACCCCGTCGCGCCGGCCCCGCGTGAACCAGCCGGCGGTGAGGTTGTGGAGCTGCGCCACTTCGGTAACCGCGAGCCGCATGGCCGGCACTATGGGCAGCGCTACGAAGGTTCTCTCGGTGGCGACGGTTAGGGCTGTAACGAACGAGTAACCCTCGCGCTGCGCCCCGCGTGTGGCGCGGGTCAGCTGCGTTAGCTTCACAGCGAATAGTCCGAACGCGGCGATCTCGCCAACGATAGCGAGGCCCGCCACGGCCGCGAGGATGGACCCCAGGCCCAGCTCCAGCGCCGACAATTGCGCTATGGCGTACGGGATGAGCAGGTAGAGAAGGCGCTTCGGCTTGATCCATGGCCTGAGCCAGCGCGGTATGCGGGGACCGGTCGTAACGAAACGCGGCGTGTTCCACACCCACGCCAGCAGGAGCACGAACAGCGGCAGCACCAGTATGAGGTCGAACAGGATGCTGGAGTCGCGGGCGTTCCAGCCGGCTGGCAGGCCGCCCGGCCACTCGGCCAGGAGCGGGAGCGTTAGCACCCACACCTCTACCGCGGCCAGAGCCACTACCAACAGGGTGACGATTAGGGCGGTGCTAGGCCGGAACCCAGCACGCATTACGGCTCGGAACATGCTTGCCCCCTATACTCCAGGCTCAATACGCGTTGGGGCATGGTGGCATAGGAGCAGGCGCTGTGGAGGGACGAACGTCCCGCTGGCAAAGCAGCTTGTGTAGAGGGTGAAGCGATCTCGACTTACAGCTTCCTCTCGTCCACAATCCGCCTGAGCTTCCCGCCCGCCGAGCGCGGCACCTCCCCGGGCCCCATAAGCGTGACCTTCACTCCGATGCCAACGATGTCGCGGATCTTGTGCTGGATGTGCGCGCGCAGCTCGTCGACCTTGCGGTCCACCTCGATGATGCCGCCCTCCAGCACGCCCTGGCCCACGCGGTTGAACGCTTCGGGGGTGAGTTCCAGCTTGAGTTCCAGCTCGTCGAGGGTGCCCTGGCGGCGCACGATCAGCTGGTAGTGAGCGGAGGCTTGCGACACGAGCTGCAGCGCCGCCTCAATCTGGGTTGGGTACACGTTCACGCCGCGGATGACCATCATGTCGTCTGAGCGGCCGCGGATCAGGCCTATACGCGCGTGCGTGCGGCCGCTGGGGCCGGGCTCGTGCGTGATGTTCGTGATGTCGCCCGTCCAGTAACGCAGTAACGGCACACCCTCCTTGGTGAGGGTGGTTATTACCAGCACGCCCTCCTCACCGTCGGGCACGGGGTCGCCCGTGTCGCGGTCGAGGATCTCCGGGTAGAAGTGGTCCTCCCACAGGTAACTACCCTGACCCTCGTCGTGCGCCTCGTTCGCCACGCCCGGACCGATTATCTCCGTGAGGCCGTAGATGTTCGAGGCCTTGATGCCCAACCCGGCTTCCACGTCCGCGCGGATGGCCTCGGTCCAGGGCTCGGCGCCGAGTATGCCGTACTGCAGGGGTATCTCCTCAGGGCTGATGCCGCGCCGACGGAACTCTTCTGCCAGCGTCTGCGCGTACGAGGGCGTGCAGGCGATGATGCCCGGTTGCAGGTCGAGAATGAGGCCGATCTGCCGCTCGGTCATGCCGCCGGAGACGGGTACCACCGTGAGTCCTAGGCGTTCGCCGCCGCCGTGTAGGCCTAGGCCGCCTGTGAATAGGCCGTAGCCGTAAGCGTTATGGAACACCATCCCGGGCGTAGCGCCGGCCGCAGCCAGGCTGCGGGCGTTCACCTCGGCGAACACGTTAAGGTCGCCTCGCGTGTACCCCATCACGGTGGGTTTGCCGGTGGTGCCCGACGAGGCGTGCACCCGTGCCAGCTCGCTACGCGGCACGGCCAGCAGGCCGAACGGGTAATTGTCCTGTACGTCGTCCTTACGGGTGATGGGCAGTTTCGTGATGTCGTCGATGCTCCGAACGTCGCCAGGACTCACGCCCGCCTCGCTCAGCCGCTCCCGGTAGAAGGGCACGTGCTCGTAAAGGCGTGCCACCAGGTTGGTCAGGCGCTGGCTCTGCAGCTCGCGCAGCTGCTCGCGGGGCATGGTCTCTATCTCTGGCTGAAACATCACCGCTCCTTATGGTGTGGGCCGGTCTTGGAGGGCCGGGGTTACGTGGGCTCGGCGTTGGTGTCGGCGCGGGGCCGCCGGTAGACCGTGCCGGTGAAGAGCGCCACCAGCTCCTCGCCGGAGCGCACCTCCACCCGGTAGGTGGCCACGCGGCGCCCTACGTGCTCGGCGCGGGCCTCGGCCACGAGCACGTCGCCAGGGCGCACTGCTCGGAAGTAGTCCATGTGCACGGACAGAGCGACAGCGTCGGCGTCGCCTGAGTTGGACGCCAGCGCGAACGCTTCGTCGGCCAGGGCGTACACGAATCCGCCGTGGCCGGTGCCGTGCATGTTGGTGTGGCCCTCCCCGACGACGGCGCGGAGAACGGCGTGGTCGCGTTGGAGTAGCACCTGCTGGAAACCCAGGGTAGTGGCGAGGCTCATTGAGCGCTGCCTACGGTCATCGACCGCCTCCTGTGATGGCGGGGCGCTGGTCAGAAGCACCCTACGGTTTGGCGTTTCGTTTGGGAGCATACCGTAGCGCTCGGATATCGCGCCCGGGAAGCGAAGTTGGGCATTGAGTGAGGGGCCCACTCGGTGCTGTTACCGATTGGTGAAGGTTAGGAATCCTTCCTACTCCAACTCGTGCGCCTGGTTGCGTTATGCTCGCACCAAGTAATCAAAGTGCAGGGCGCGCAATCTTCCCCCGCGTTACCTTTGTGCCCCGCCACACGCAGCCTTCCGAGGGGCAGCGTCTGCTAGGTGTTCCCAGGCTCTTTCAGCGCCGGGCGTCCGCGGCGGGTTGCCTCCACCGAAGCCAGGCACGACCGTCCGCGCCCCAAGCGCGGCTCGTGAAGGAAGTAGGAGGAACACATGGCCCGACGTTTCGTAAGCTTGTTGCTCGCAGTCGGTCTGCTGATGGCAGGAGTAGCGTTCGCGCAAACCCTGCGCATCGGAGCCGTAGCCGCGGCCACCGGTTCGGCCGCCGCCCTCGGCGAGCCCGAAGCCAACACCTTCCGCATGCTGCAGGACCACTTCAACGCCCAAGGCGGCATTGGCGGTATACCGGTCGAGATCATCTTCCTCGACAGCGCCACGGACACGGGCCAGGCGGTAACGAACGTCAACCGGCTCATCCAGGAGAACGACGTTCACGTCATCATCTGCTGCACTATCTCGGCTAACTCGCTGGCCATCATCGACGCGGTGCAGGAAGCTCAAGTGCCCAATATCAGCCTCGCCGCTGCCGCGCAGATCATCGAGCCGGTAGATGAGCGCTTCTGGGTCTTCAAGACCCCGCAGACGGACCGCCTCATGATTCACGGCATCGTTGAGGACATGGTGGCTAACGGCCTCACCACCGTCGCGTTCCTCGGCATCGACGACGCTTACGGCGAGGGCGGCCTGGTGGAACTGCAGGCAGCTGTTGAGGGTACCGGCATCGAGATAGTAACGACAGAGCGTTACGGCCGCAACGACACCAGCGTCACCGCGCAGGCCCTGAACGTGGTGGCCCGCCGGCCTGACGCCGCCCTCATCTGGGGCGTGGTGCGCGACACTGCTCTGGTGGTCGAAGCGCTCGACGACCGCGGTTACCAGGGCATGGTGTACGTGAGCCACGGCGTGGGTAACCCCAGCTTCCTCGAGCTGGCTGGCGACGCCGCTGAGGGCGTGCGCCTGCCGATCGGCCCCATGATCGTGGTGGACGAGATGGACGACGCCAACCCCATCAAGGCCGTAGCGCGCGCTTACGTCGATGACTACGAAGCCGCCTTCGGTGCCGGCACCGCCAGCACGTTCGGCGGGCACGCCTGGGACGCCGTGAAGGCGTTCGAGCTGGCCGTGCTGCACGCGCAGGAGCAGGGCACCCTCGACCTGAGCGACACGGCCGCTGCGCGCGCCGCCATCCGCGACGCGCTGGAAGCCATGCCCGAGTTCGTGGGTGTGGGCGGCGTGTTCAACTTCACGCCGGAAGACCACCTGGGTCTCGATACGCGCGCGCTGGTGATCGTTGAAGTCAGCGGCGGCGATTGGCGCCTGGCTCGGTGAGAGTCGAGGCGTGAGCGGAGCCCTAGTGGCGACCGCTTGAAGGCGAACCGCGTGGCGCCGAGCGAGCAGCTCGGCGCCACAAGGCCGCCGGAACCTTGCACATGACCAAAGACACGGACGGCACCGATCTTGTTTGACATCCCCCTCATCCTTGCCTCCGAAGGGCTGATAAACGGCGCCATCTACGCCCTGGTGGCGCTCGGCCTCGTGGTTCTCTACTCCGTAACCAACGTGATCAACGTGGCGCAGGGCGAGTTCGTCATGCTCTCCGCGCTAACGGTCGCTAGCCTGCGCGCCCAGCAAGTACCTGGCACCGTTTACCTGGTTATCGCCGGCTTGCTGGCGTGGGCTCTGCTCGACGTGGCCAAGCACCTGCGGAGCCGTGCGCCCATGAAGGCGCTCGTCTCGTTAGCGTGGCCGCTCGTGGCGGGTGCCAGCGTGTACTTCATCGTGCTGCTAGCTAGTCGCGCGTCTCTCCCATATCTTGTGCAGATACTCTTGGCCGTGGGGCTAACCACGCTCCTCGGCCCTATCTTCTTCAGGACCATGATCCAGCCGCTACCCAGGGCGTCGGTGGTGGTGTTCCTCATCCTCACCATCGGCCTGCACCTGGCGCTAACCGGCATAGGGCTGGCGTTCTGGGGGCCGCAGCCGTACACGCTGCCGCCGTTCCAGTCAGGCTCCGGGCTCCGGCTAGGAGCCGCCTACTTCGGGCCGCAGGCGCTCTGGCTGCTCGCGGTGGTGGCGCTACTGCTGGTGGGCCTGTGGTGGTTCTTCGGCCGCACGCTGCAGGGCAAAGCGCTGCGTGCCGCCAGCGTCAATAGGCTCGGCGCCAGGCTCAGCGGCATCAGCGTGGTGCGCGCGGGCAGCGTGGCGTTCACGCTCTCCGTGTTCCTCAGCGCCGTGGCGGGCGTGCTCATCACGCCCATCACCAAGATGGCGTACGACTTCGGTTTCATGCTCGGCCTGAAAGGCTTCATCGGCGCCATCATCGGCGGCCTCGTGAGCCCCGTCCTGGCCGTGGCCGGCGCCCTCTTCGTGGGGGTAGCCGAGCAGTTCACCGCCTTCTACATCAGCTCCGCCTACAAAGAGGTGCTGGTGTTCCTCCTGATAATCCCCGTGCTGCTGGTGCGCTCGTTCCAGCACCTCGACTTCGAGGAGCACGTGGAATGAAGGCGCTGTTCTCGCCTGGCGCCGCCCGCTACATACGCGGCGGACTGTTGGCGCTCTTCCTGCTGGTAATGGTCCTGCTGCCGCTGCTGGCGTCGCCGTTCACGCTGCGGCTCGCCAACGTCATCGGCATGTACGCGCTGGTGGCCATGGGCCTCGTGCTGCTGACGGGCTACGCCGGCTTGGCCTCGCTGGGGCAGGCAGCGTTCATGGGTACGGGCGCCTATACGGCGGCCATCGTGGCCAGCCGCTACGGGGTCAACCCGTGGCTGGCGCTGGTGGTTGGCATCGTGCTGTCGGTGATCATCGCCTGGCTCATCGGGCTGGTGACGCTGCGGCTCAAGGGGCACTTCCTTGCCCTCGCCACCTTGGCGTGGGGCCTAGTCATCACTGGCATCCTGCGCAACTGGATCCCCGTAACCGGCGGCAGCACCGGCCTCGGCGGGGCCACCGGTCACCGGTTCCCGCCACTGTCGTTCTTCGGCACCGAGCTACGCGGCGACCGCCTGTACTTCGTGCTCGTGTGGGGCGCGCTGCTGCTGGTGCTGCTGCTCACGAGCAACCTCATGCGCTCCCGCGTTGGCCGGGCCATTCAGAGCCTGCGGACCGGCTCGGTGGCGGCGGCCAGCTTCGGCGTCAACGTGCAGTCCTTGAAGATGCTCACCTTCCTGCTAGCGGCCGCCTTCGCGGGCCTGGCGGGCGGGCTTTACGCCTTCCGGGAGCGGTACGTGGTGCCCGGCATAGCGAGCCTCGATTCCAGCATCGACGTGCTCATCATGGCCGTAGTGGGCGGCCTCACCAGCTTGTGGGGCGCGCTGGCTGGCGCCACGATCTTCGTGCTCCTCAAGGAGCAGCTGCAGCAGGTCATGCCGCTCATAGTTGGTCGCACCGGCAACTACGAGATCATCGCGTTCGGGCTCATAGTCATCGTGGTGTTGCAGCGTGCGCGGCGTGGGCTCATGCCCATGCTGGATGGGCTGCTGCCCAAACCGCCCCCCAAACCTGTGAAGGAGCAGGCGGCGCCCCTGCCGCCCGGGCCCAGCTCGAACGTCGCCCAGGGAGAGGCGCTCCTCTCGCTCGAGGGTGTGGGCCGCAACTTCGGCGGCCTGGCGGCGGTGCACGAGCTCGACTTCGACGTTCGCAAAGGGCAGATCACCGGCCTAATCGGCCCGAACGGGGCAGGTAAGACCACCGTCTTCAACCTCATCACGGGCGTGCTGCAAGTGAGCGCCGGGCAGATCCGCTTCGCCGGCCAGGCCATCCAGCGCAAACCGCCGCACGCGGTGGCGCGGCTCGGGATCGCGCGCACGTTCCAGCACCTCAACGTCATCGGCTCCATGACGCTCCTCGACAACGTGCTACTGGGCGCCTACGCCCGCACGCGCGCCGGCCTGTTCCGTGGCATGCTCCGGCTGGATAGGGCCGAGGACGAGAGCGCCCGCGCTGAGGCGCTGCGTCAACTGAAGCGCGTGGGCTTAGGGGACGACCCGTTCGCAACGGCCGACAGCCTGCCGCTAGGCAAGCTTAGGTTGCTGGAGGTAGCGCGCGCCCTGATGGCTGACCCCGTGCTGCTGCTCCTCGACGAACCCGCCGCCGGCCTCAGGCGGCACGAGAAGGAGGAGCTGATCGACCTCGTGAAGCGCCTCAAGGCGGAAGGCGCCACGGTGCTGCTGGTGGAGCACGACATGGAAGTGGTCATGAGCCTGGCCGACCACGTGGTGGTCATGAACCACGGGCAGAAGCTGGCTGAGGGCACCCCCACCGAAGTGCGCCGCGACCCGCGCGTGCTCGAGGCTTACCTCGGTAAGGAGGCGGCGTGAGCAGCAGCGTGAGCAGCGATGTGAGCACGGTGCCGGGGGGTAAACCTGACGCCCTGGAGGCGCGCCGCGCTGCCGCCGCGGAAGCGGTGCTGGTGACTCACGACCTCAACGTCCGTTACGGCGGTGTTCAGGCGCTGACCGATGTGAACGTGAGCGTGCTGCAAGGCGAGCTGGTCACGGTCATCGGCGCCAACGGTGCCGGCAAGTCGAGCCTGGTCAACTCCATCGTTGGCGTGGTGCCTAAGGCTGGCGGCCGGGTGGAGTTCGCGGGCCACGACATTACCGGCGCCATCCCCGAGGAGCTGGTGGGGCAGGGCGTGGTGCTGGTACCCGAGCGCCGCGAGCTGTTCCCGGCGCTGGCCGTGGAGGACAACCTGCGCCTGGGCGCCTACGCCCGCGCGCGGCTAGGGCGCAAGGTGATAAGCGACGACCTGGCGCGCGTGTACGACACCTTCCCACGCTTGGCGGAGCGCCGCACGCAGCTGGCGGGCACCATGTCGGGCGGCGAGCAGCAGATGCTCGCCATAGGCCGCGCCATGATGGCCAGCCCGCGCCTGTTGCTCCTGGACGAGCCCAGCCTGGGCTTGGCGCCCCTGATAGTGGAGGAGATCTTCAAGGTGGTGGCTGACCTGCGCGGATCGGGCGCCACGGTGCTGCTCATCGAGCAGAACGCGCGTGCCGCGCTGCGGTTAGCGGACCACGCCTACCTGCTGGAGGCTGGCACCGTGCGCCTGGGCGCGTCGGCCGCCGCCATGGCTGGCGACGAGCGGGTGGCTAGGGCGTACCTGGGTGGTGGGGTGTGAGCGCTGCTAGGCGGCGCGGTTCTGTCGACACCGCATAGAAGGTGGCGAGCGCAAACGTGAACGGTTCGTACCCGCGGGCCGGAAGCGCACTTGACAGTTCGTTGATACAACCATTAGGTTGTATCAATGCTGCAAGGAGCTGAAGCCGACCGTGTGTTCTCTGCCTTAGCCGACCAGACGCGGCGCAGCATCATGAGTCGCGCTATGGCCGGCGAGGAAGGAGTGGCGGAACTGGCGAGCCACTACGCCATGAGTTTCGCCGCCGTGCAGAAGCACATCGCTGTGCTGGAGCGGGCGGGCCTTGTCAGCAAACGCCGGGTGGGGCGGCGCCTGGTGGTGAGCACCAGGCTCGAGCAGGTACGCGCCGCGCAGCGCCTGCTCGACCAGTTCGAGGAGTTATGGCGCGGGCGTGTAGACCGCATGACTCAGATCCTGGAGCAGTCCGAGGAGGACGACAGATGAGCGTAGTCAACGTACATAAGGACCCCACCAACCTCAGCATGACCATTACCTGCGAGTTCCAAGCCACGCCCGAGCGTGTGTGGCAGCTGTGGGCCGATCCGCGCCAGCTGGAGCGCTGGTGGGGCCCACCCACCTGGCCTGCCACCTTCCCGGTTCACGACCTGCGCTCAGGCGGTAACGCCGAGTTCTACATGACCGGACCGGACGGCGCTAAGTCCGGCGGGTACTGGCTCGTAGACGTGGCCGAACCTCCCCGCTACCTCGAGATCCGCGACGGCTTCACCAACCCGGACGGTTCGCGGAACGACGACCTCCCCGGCGTCTCGTTCCGGGTGACCATCGAGGCCATAGGGCAGGGCCGCACGCGCATGGTGCTCGAGAACTCGTTCGCCAGCCTGGAAGCCATGGAGACCCTCCTCGCGATGGGTATGGACGAAGGCATGACCCTGGCGCTCGGCCAGATCGACGCCATCCTGGCAGAGAACAAGGCGGCCTGAAGCATGGCTATCCCAGCGGTTGAACCGATCACCCGAACCCTCGAGACCAACGGCGCCGTTATCACTTACGACGTCAGACCCAACGAGGGATCCACTCAACCCATGCTGTTGCTGATCGGCTCGCCCATGGGCGCCGGCGGCTTCGCCACCCTCGCTGGCCACTTCGCGGATCGAACCGTGGTGACGTACGACCCGCGCGGGGTAGAGCGCAGCCGCCGCACCGACGGCATTACGGAGAACACGCCCGAGGAGCACGCCGACGACGTAGCCCGGCTAATAGTGCATCTGGGCGGCGGACCGGTCGACCTGTTCGCAAGCAGCGGCGGGGCGGTGAACGCCCTCGCGCTTACCGCCCTGCATCCCGGCAAGCTGCGCACGGTGGTGGCGCACGAGCCGCCGCTGGTGCGGTACGTGCCCGACACCAGCGTGGTGCAGCGCGTGACCAGAGACATGCACAGTACCTACCAGCGGGAAGGCGTTGGACCCGCGATGGCTAAGTTCATCGCGCTGGTCGGCCACGTCGGTGAGTTCACCGAGGAGTACCTGCAGCGGCCCGCCCCGGATCCCGCAATGTTCGGCCTGCCGACCGAGGACGACGGCAAGCGCGACGACGCGCTGCTCGGCCAGAACCTGCTCAGCTCCACGTTCTACGAGCCGGACATTACAACCCTCAAGCAGATAGTCGCGGCCGGGCAGCCGCGCCTGGTCATTGCCGCCGGTGAGGAGTCGCGAGGGCAGCTGGCGAACCGGGCGGCTACGGGCATAGCCGAGCAAATCGGCGCGGCAGTAGTGGCTTTCCCGAGCGATCACGGTGGCTTCCTTGGCGGCGAGTACGGTCAGCGCGGCGACCCGGACGCCTTCGCGGCTAAGTTGCGCGAGGTGCTGCTCGGGTAGCCTGTCAGCATGCGCGTGCTGGTAACGGGTGCCACCGGCTACGTCGGGGGTTACATCAGCCGCCGGCTACTAGCCGAAGGGCACGAAGTGGTTGGCCTCTCACGCGGGTCGGCTGTGCAGGCGCCAGTGGGGGCCCGCAGCGTAGTGGGCGACGTGACCACCGGCGAGGGGCTGGCTGCGGCCATGCGCGGCGTGGACGCCGTGATCCACTTAGTCGGCATCATCGCGCAGAAGCGGGGCGTCACGTTCCAGAGCGTGCACGTGGACGGCACCAGCAACGTGCTCGCCGCCGCCGCCGAGGCCGGCGTGCCGCGCGTGATCCACATGAGCGCCCTAGGCGCCCACCCGCAGGCCGAGAGCGGTTACCAGCGCACCAAGGGCGCGGCGGAGGAACTGGTGCGCGCGTCCGGGTTGGACTGGACCATCATGCGGCCCAGCCTGGTGTTCGGTGTGGGCGACGCCTTCTTCGGGCAGACCCTCAAGCAGTTGGTGACGCTGCCGCCCGTAATCCCCGTGGTGGGCACCGGGGCATACCCGTTCCGGCCCGTGTGGGTGGAGGACGTTGCCACCGCGTTCGTGCGGGCCCTCAGCCAGGGCGCCGCCGTGGGCCGCTCCCTTGACCTAACGGGCCCTACCGAGTACAGCTTGCGGGAACTGCTGGTCATGATCCGCGACCAGTTGCGGCCCGGCAAGCCCCTCGTGAACGTGCCGCTGCCCCTCATGCGGCTCGGGGTGCAACTCTTCAAGATCCTGCCGCACCCGCCCATCACCAGGGACCAGCTCCTCATGCTGCTGGCCGGCAACACCGGCGAGCCCGAGCCGGCGGCCAGCCTGTTAGGGCTCGCCCTAGAGCCGCTCGAGGCGCACCTACCCGAGGTGCTGGGCGTGACAGTACACAGCGCCCGGAAGTAGGAACTTCCCACGTAAGCCGCGCGTGGGCGGCTTACCCTATGGGCAAACGGGAACCACGGCCAACAGCGCACGCTCGGCCGCCTGAAACGGAGGCAGTCGTCATCAACACATTGGAGAACATGCAAGCAGCCGGTCACGAGCAGGTGACCTTCTTCCAGGACGAGAAGACGGGGCTCAAGGCCATAGTGGCCATCCACAGCACCGTGTTAGGCCCGGCCCTCGGCGGGTGCCGGGTGTGGCCGTACGAGAGCGAGGCCGCGGCGCTGAACGACGTGCTGCGCCTGAGCCGCGCCATGACCTACAAGAACGCCGCCATGGGGCTGGCCCTTGGTGGCGGCAAGGCCGTCATCATCGCGGACTCCACCGTCGATAAGACGCCGGCGCTGTTCGAAGCGTTCGGCCGCTCCGTCGACCGCCTCGGCGGGCGTTACATTACGGCGCAAGACGTGGGCACCGCGCCGGAGGACATGGTGGCCATCCGCCGCCAGACGCAGTGGGTGGCCGGCCTGCCCAAGACCAGTGGCGACCCCTCACCCGCCACGGCCTTCGGGGTGTACAGCGGGCTCAAGGCCGCGCTCAAGCACGCCTTCGGTACGGACGACCTGAAGGGCCGCCGCGTGGCGGTGCAGGGCCTAGGCGCGGTGGGCATGAGCCTAGCGGAGCGGCTTTACGCCGACGGCGCGCAACTGATCGTGGCCGACATCGCCCAGAAGCGCATCGATCAGGCCGTTAGCCAGCTCGGCGCCACGGCCGTGACCAGCGACGAGATCTTCAACGTCGAGGCGGACGTCTTCGCGCCCTGCGCCCTGGGCGCCGTCATCAACGACGACACCATCCCGCGCCTGACGGTGAAAGTGGTGGCCGGCTCGGCCAACAACCAGCTGGCTGAGGCTCGGCACGGCGACGCGCTCAAAGCGAGAGGCATCGTGTACGCGCCTGACTTCATCATCAACGGTGGCGGCGTCATCAACGTGGCCGACGAGCTGCAGCCCGGCGGCTACAACCGCGACCGCGCCTACGCGCTGGTGGCCGACATCGGCAACAAGGTGGCACGCGCCCTCAGCTTGGCCGACGAACGTGGCATCTCCACCGACGCGGCCGCTGTGACCATGGCCGAGGAGCGCCTGCAGGCGGCGCGCCAGACGGCCTGACACCTGGCGCCCGGGTCAGGGCGCCAGCCTTGTAGCGGCTGAACCGAGGCGCCCGCGGCCTACTGAGCGCCCAGCGCGTTCAGCGCCACGTCCACAAGTTCCACGCGGCTTAGCCTGGGTACCTCGTGCAGGGGGACCCAGGCTACGTCGTCGGTGCTGCCGTTCACCTCGCGCCTCAGGGTGCCACCCGTCCTGACGGCCCGGTAGACCACGCGCAGCGAGAGCAGGGCGCGCCGGCGGTCGACTTCCAGCAGCCGCTCCTGCGGCTCCACCGTGAAGCTGTCCACCGCCAGCAGTCCGGTGAGCTCCACGTTGAGTCCCGTCTCCTCGTACAGTTCGCGCACGGCCGCCTGCTCGGGAGTCTCGAACGGCTCGAGGCCCCCGCCCGGCAACGTCCACTCGTCCTTGTCGAACAAGTGACTGGCTAGGTGCGCCAGCAGGAGCCCGCCGTGCTCGATCAGCACGCAGTACGCGCCCACGCGCGTGTCGAAGCCGTTGCGGGTGGCGTAATCCTGGGCGCGGTCCTGGGTGTTATCGGCTGGGAGCATCCGGGCACTGTAGCAGGCGGCCCGGCGCGCTCACGGTGACGTTCAGGTCAGCTGCCGGCGGCGTGTAGTGGCGTTACAGGGCGCGCTGCACGCCTTTGTCGCGGCGTCCCGTATAGTCGCCGGGTGTCGCGACTAAGGGCCCTCAGAAGCAGCAAGGTCGGGCCCGTGTCGTTCGACGTCGCGTTAGCGCTCTTCATCCTCTACGTCATCTGGGGCTCTACCTACCTGGCCATCCGCATAGCGGTGGAGGACCTGCCGCCCTACCTGATGTTGGCGGTACGGTTCGTGCTGGCCGGCCTGCTCATGTACGGCTACGTGCGCTGGCGGGGCGAGAAGCACCCAACGGTACGGCAGTGGCTGGGCTCCTCCGCTATAGGCATCCTTCTGTTAGTGGGCGGCATGGGCAGTGTGGGCCTGGCTCAGTCGTTCGGGGCGCCCTCCGGTCTGGCGGCGGTCATGGTGGCCACCATGCCGCTTTGGCTCACCTTGTTCCTCTCGTTCGGCGGCGAGCGCGCCGGCCGGGGCGAGTACGTGGGCATGGTGATAGGCCTGCTCGGGGTGCTGCTCATTAACCTCGAGAGCGGTATGCGCAGCAACCCACTAGCTGCCGTCCTGTTGCTAGTAGCGCCGTTCTCGTGGGCGCTCGGCTCGGCGCTCAGCCGCCGCCTGCCTCAGGCGCCGGGCGGCATGGGTTCCGCGGCGCAGATGCTGGCGGCCGGCGTGCTGTTCATACCGCTCGGTCTGCTGCGTGGCGAGACGGTGGCGGGCCCGCCCACGCTGAGCTCGGCCCTGGCCCTGGCTTACCTGGTGGTGTTCGGTTCGCTCATCGGTTTCAGCGCCTACGTTTACCTGCTGAACGCGCGCGTGCGACCCGCCCTGCTGACCTCGTACGCGTACGTGAACCCGGTCGTGGCCGTGCTGCTTGGCATGGCCTTCGCAGGTGAGCGGGTGGGCCCGCCTGGGCTCATCGGTATTGCGGTGGTGGTTGCAGCGGTGATCTTGGTGGTGCGCTCCAGTAGCCGGCGGTGAAGCGCGGCCCGGGCCCAACGCTGGCCCAACGCTGGCCCAACCCAGGCCCAACCGGGGCCACCCTGGGGCCAACTGCTAGCTAACTCGTGCGCCTATCCACCAACCAGATACCCACTACCGTGCACACGAGCGCGAACGCGGCCATGCAACCCACGTGCACCGCAACCTCCCCGAAACCCCAGGAGTGGTAGGCGAGACCCTTGAACGCGTCCATGGCGTGGCGCATGGGCAGCGCCTGCGACAGCGCCAGCATTATGCGGTTACTCACGATCTCTATGGGCCAGTATGCGCCACCGATCATGGCCATGGACACGGCCACGATGGGGATGACCACGTTCATCTGCTGCGCGTTGTTCACGAGGCCCGCCAGCAGCATGCCCAGCGCGGTTATCGCCGCGCAGTACACCACCGCCACCAGCAGCGCCACGGGCCAGTTGGGACCGGTGCCCACGCCGAACGCCAGGCGGAAGACGGTGAACACCACTAATAGCTGCGCCATGCCAGTAAGGAACGTGTACAGGAAGTGACCACCGAACATGCTGCCTTTGCCGACGGGCGACACGATGACGCGGTCCCAGATGCCCATGCGACGCTCCTCGAGGATCATGTTCACCCCGAACAGCAGCGTGAACGTGACGAAGAAGAGACCCATGCCGAACATGCCCTGCGTGCGCGAGTCGTACACGAAATCCTCGGCCGCTTCCACCTGGGTGCTGGTGACGCTAAGGGCCGGCTGCTCCAGGCGGGCGGCCACGTTAGCGCGCAAGTTCTCAAGCGCGGCGCCTTCGGAAGCGGCAGCCCGCAGAGTCAGCTCCTCGCGGTAGACGCTGCTCACCCAGCCCGCTAGCGCGGGCGCGCTCTCGTCGCCGGGGGCCACGTACAGGTGCCACGAGTCGTTACCAACGCGCAGCAGCACGCCGGCGGAGTTGGACTCTATGCGGCGCAGCGCCGCGTCTTCGTCCGTTATGAACTCGAAGTCGAAACTGCCGGAAGCGTTCAGGCGCTCGAGCCATGCGTCGGCTGCCTGCTGGCTCATGCCGGGCTCCGTAACCACCTGCACGGCGATAGAACTGGTGGCCTGCACGCCGAACACGAGCGCCATTACTACGCTCATAGCGATCATGGCCAGGAACGCCCACGGCGTGCGGATGGTCTGGCGCAGCTGCGTGCGCAAGATGGGAAGCATCAGCCGACCGCCTTACGCGGGAAGAGCGCCACGGCCGCGATCATCAGCACCACCGCGCCGATCAGGATCCTCACGATGTCCGGGCCGTAGGCGGCCAGGCCGAAGCCCTTAGCTGCGTCTAGGAAGCCGTTGAGGGCGGCGCCGTTCGGGGTCCAGCCGCCGATGATGCTTAGGAGCGAGCCTGACTCCTCGACCGGGAAGAACGAGCCGCCCAGCACCGCCAGCAGAGTGACCCCAACCGAGTTGAAGACGGTGCTCATGGCCTGGTTGTTGGCCTTGAAATTGAGCGAAGTGACCAGTGCGCTGAACGCGCCCACGGCCAACGCCAGCGCCGCAGCGATGCCGGCGGACCCGAGCCAGAATGGCGCCGGCTGACCGCGCAGCGCTCCGAGCAGCAGCGTGGCGGCCACGAACAGGAACGCCACCTGCACGAACACGATCACTGCGCCCGCCAGGGCCTTGCTCAGCAGGAACGAGAGCGGCCGGGCGCCGCTGAGGAGGACGCGGTCGAAGGTGTGGTGCGTGCGTTCCAGGAACGCCCGGCTGGAGATGCTGCCCGCAACGAAGAGCGCGAACATGGTGGCCATGCCGAACGTGTAGAAGGCGGTGGACGGCACGCGCGCGCCCACCGTTAGCTCCTGCACTGTGCCGGCGCCCGTAACGGTGCCGGGCGGCGACGACTGCAGCTCCTGACTGAGCGCGCTCTGGAAGCTGACCTCGCGAGCGAATGCGGTCAGCACGTCGTTGACGATGCCGGCGCGCAGGGGCGAGGCGTCTGACTGCGCTACTTCCAGCGCGGCGCCGCCCTCCCCCAGGAGCATGGCCGACAGGGTTGCAGCCGTGAAGCCGGCCGGCAGGGTGATGACCGCCTGCACCTCGTCGGCCTCCAGCAGCGCTTGCGCCTCGGCGGCGCCGAGCTCCTGAACGTGTATGAGTTCAGCAAGTTCGGGGCTGGAGAGCAGAGCGTCGACCATCTCCTGCGGCTCGATGGTGAGGGCCGCAGCCGTCAGCGCTACCCGCTGGATCAGCGGCATCTCGGTATTCGCCAGGCGCTGCGCGAACTCGCTGCGCCCCGCGGCCGGGTCGTCCTCCACCACCAGCGCCGCGTCTATATCGAGCTGCACAGGGCCTCCAGCGATGAACTGCCCTAGCGCCAGCCCTAGGATGCCGATGAGGATCATCGGCATCAGCAGCATGAGCGCTAGCTCCTTCAGGTCGCGCACCTGGATGAGCACGTCCTTGCGCAGGAACGCGCCCAGGGGGTTGCGCCCGCCGGCGGCCCGCCGGTTCGTTTCGCTGCTCATCAGTCGCGCAGTTTCCGCCCCGTGAGGTGCAGGAACACGTCCTCGAGGCTGGTGGTGCTAACGCTCAGGTTGGTGACGGTGACGCCCGCCTTCTCGGCGGCGCGCAGCACGTCTATCAGGGCAAGCTCGCTAGAGCGCGTGAGGCGCACGCCGTCCTCGGCCAGCGCCGCCTGGCCCGCACCGGGCAGCGCACGCAGCGCGTCGAGCAGGCCCTCGGGATAGGCGGTGGCTTGCAGCCACACCGCGCCCTCGTCGCCCGCCAGGGCGCGCACCGCAGGAAGCGTGCCCTCCGCTATGACCTTGCCGTGATCCATCACGTACACGCGGTCGCAGAGTTGCTCCACCTCCTCCATGTAGTGCGAGGTGTAAAGCACCGTCAGGCCGCGCTCGCGGTTCAGGCGCCTGACCGTGTCGAGGATGTGGTTCCTTGACTGCGGGTCGATACCTACCGTCGGCTCGTCCATGATGACGATCTTCGGGTCGTGCAGCAGCGCCGCCGCTATGTTGATGCGCCGCTTCATACCGCCCGAGTACTTCTTGATCTGGTCACGGCGCCGTTCGCTTAACCCCA